>CAYLWW010000022.1:0-19469 GCA_964387585.1 uncultured Candidatus Midichloriaceae bacterium | reverse complement strand
CTATCGATCAAGCCTTTGAATTCTATAATTATCAATTGGAATGACTATATATATACCTATTATAAATTTTTCTATACCTTATCATGAAAAAAGTTAGAAAATCCAGTGGTAGCACTATTAAAATGTAACCAAAAGCTTCCTATAGGTCCATTACGTTGTTTAGAAATTATAATTTCTGCAATATTACGAACGTTATTTAATTCAGTCTGCCATTTTATATTTTCTTCTTCAGCAACCGGCATTTTACGTCTCAGATAATATTCTTCTCTATATAAAAAAGCAACTAAATCAGCATCTTGTTCTATATTTCCACTTTCACGCAAATCAGATAATTGCGGTCTTTTATCCTCTCTACTTTCAACTGCTCTAGATAGCTGTGATAAAGCTATAACAGGTATATTCAATTCTTTTGCTAAAGCTTTGAGACCCTGAGAAATTTCTCCTATCTCCTGGACTCTACTATCGTACTTACTACTACCGGACGGTCTTATAAGTTGTAAATAGTCTATTACTATTAGCCCTAAGTTATGCTGACGTTTTAAACGACGAGCTCTAGTTCTAATAGCGGAAATGCTCAATGCTGCACTGTCATCAATAAATAATGGCAACTGAGCTATTTTATTTGTTTCATGAGAAAGTAATGAAAACTCTTGAGAATTAATACTACCAGTACGAATTCTACTACTATCTATTCCACTACGTATTGAAAGAATACGATTAGCTATTTGTTCTGATGACATTTCTAGCGAAAATATAGCTACAGAATGATTATTATCCTCCTCCTCATATTTTGAACTTTTAAAATCAATAGCTACATTTAAAGCTATATTAACAGCAAAAGAAGTCTTACCCATAGAAGGTCTTGCAGCTACTATAATCAAGTCAGAACCGTGCAAACCACCAGTTATATTATCCATTTCTTGAAAATTTGTACTAATTCCGCTAGTCTTTTTGTCTCCCTTTATTATTGATTCAACTCTTACTAAACTACTAGACAAAGAAGATCCAAGGCTAGTGAAATTACTTTCGGTATTTCCCTGTGTCGCTAAATTAAATAATTTTTGCTCAGCTCGTTCTAGTCTATCATAAGAAGAATATTCTATATTATCTTCATATGAATTAATTACTATTTCTTGCCCTATTTCAATTAATTGCCTTCTAATATAAAGATCGTGTATAGTTACAGCTAAAGAATAAACATCTATTATAAGCTGAGCATCACTAACCAATTTAATTAGATAGTCAAAGCAATTTATAGATGAATCGTTAAATGCTTTATCTTGCTCAAGATAACTTTTCACAGTTAAAGGCGTGGCCACTAATCCTCTATCCATAAACTTCAGTATTAATTTATAAATACTTTGATGTATAGGAAGAAAAAAATGCTCTGGTAGCAAAATATCAGCTACCTTGTTAACACTATTATTATCATTCAAAAAACTTCCTAATACAAACTGTTCAGCTTCCAAGTTACTAGGAGGCTTTTTAGTAGAATTATCTTGTTTAGCTTGTTGAATATTATCTTTTAACATTACCATAGTCATTATAACTTCTAAGTAAACTAATAACCATTTCCAAACTCTCTATATTAGTTTGAGGTAAGCAACCGTGACCTAAATTAAAAATAAATTTCCTATTTGGGGAATTTATAAATAAGGTTTCGACTATATTATTGACTTCAGTTAAAATCAAATCTTTATTTGAAGTTGTAAGAATTATATTATCAAGATTACCTTGAACTGCTCCATAAGGCTGTAGCTCAGTAGCAGCCCATTCTAAAGGAATAGTATGATCTATAGCTACGCAATCTACTCCTGTATCTATCAAATATTGCTTGTACATTATACCAGCACCTCTAGGAAATCCTATTATAGGAACATGAGGAAATTTCTTCTTCAATTCACTTACTATTATTTTTGTTGGTTCTATTACAAACTGCAAAAATAATTTCTTACTCAATAATCCTGCCCAAGAATCAAACAGTTTTATAACCTCAGCACCATTTATTATTTGTTGAGAAAGATATTCTATAGTACTTTCTACTAGTATATCTATTAAATTTTGCATTGAGTTAGGGTCAGAATAAGCTAATGCTCGTGCTTCAAAAAAATCTTTATTATTACTTCCCTGAATCATATAACAAGCTACCGTCCAAGGTGAGCCACTAAAACCTATTAGAGTTTTATCAGGAAACCTACTATCTATTTCTGACTTTAAAGACCCTACTGTTTCCATTACCTTAGAAAAGGTCTCAGTATACCTATTACTGCTTAAATTAAGGTCTGCTAAATTATAATCTATTCCTAACTTAGGTAGTTTTGGCCCCAAATTAGGTTCGAAAACCACATTTAAACCTAAAGCAAAAGGTATTATCAAAATGTCACTAAAAATTATTGCAGCATCTATGTCAAATCGTTCTATGGGTTGCAAAGTTACTTTAACAGCTGCTTTAGAATTTAGGCAAAAATCAATGAAAGAAGAAAAATCCTTACGCAACTCTAGATACTCAGGTAAATATCTTCCTGCTTGACGCATAAACCAAACAGGTATTTTTTTTGCATTTATATTATTATTATAAAAAGCACTAACTAAAGTTTTCATAAAAATCTTTCAACACCAATTTTTTAATATAATAATAAAAAGAATATAATATATTTTATTTATTATGTTATTTGTTTTTGTTGATAATAAAATATGTTTAAAAGAACTATTAATAACTTGAAAATAAGAGCATCACAGAGTTTATTAAGTTATTAACATTCATTTAAACAAGTTGAATCTTTTTATATACAACTAAACATCTTCTTAACAATTAAGTTAATGTTTAATTATATTATTCAACATTAATTATCTAAAATTTAGAATTATTAAAACATCAATTATTTTTTAATAATAAGCTAAAATCTTTTATTAATTGTTCGTATAGATTTTTTTTAAAGTAAATTGTATTTTCGGCAATATCTTCTAAATTTATCCATTTCCAACTTCTAAATTCTTTGTGATAAGAATTTATATCTATTTCACTATCCAAACCTAAAAACTTAGCTAAAAACCATTTTTGTTTTTGACCTATATACTTTCCTTGATAAATACTACTTCTTATATTATCAGGAAATTTATATTTATACCAAAGCTTAGATTCATGAATAATACTTACATTATTGGTGCCGATTTCTTCAAGCATTTCTCTGAGTACTGCTTGTAAAGGAGTTTCATTATCATCTATTCCTCCTTGAGGCATTTGAAAAGCTTCACTATCTGAATCGGAACGTTGTCCAACTAAAACTTGTTTCTCTTTGTTAAATATTATTATACCTACTCCTAATCGATATTCGTGATCTTTTTCACTTAGAGCCATTTATACCTACTTTTTAATATTTGAATTTCTTTATAATCTAAAAAAGGAAAAATTATATTTTCTATTAATTTATGATAGTTTATAAGCCATTTTTTCTGTCTTTCTTCTAACTCATCCCATAATACTAGCTCTAGATCTATAGGAACTAAACTTAAAGCTTTAAACTGAAGGAAATTCTCATCATCGTTAGATTGTTCTACTAAATACAGATTTTCTATCCTAATTCCAAACTCTTTTTCTTCATAAAAACCTGGTTCAATAGAGGTTATCATGCCTGGTTGTAGTTCGATATTATTACTTCTACTAATAGCATGAGGTCCTTCATGAACTGATAAAAAATGTCCAACTCCATGACCTGTACTATGTCCATAGTCGGAATTAAGCTGCCATAAGTAATAACGTGCTAAGCTATCTAATTGTCCTCCAGTTGTCCCTTTAGGAAAGGTGGCACTAGCTATATTAATATGACCTTTTAATACGGCTGTAAAAAATTTTTTATGCTTATAATCTGTTTTACCTACTGCTATAGTGCGTGTTATATCTGTAGTTCCACACTTATACTGTCCACCTGAGTCAAATAGATATAGATTGCCTTTATCTTTACTGTTTATTTCTTTATTAGTATCGTTGTTAGCTTCATAATGTACTATCGCGCCATTTTCTCCGAATCCTGAAATAGTAGGAAAGCTTGGGTACACAAACAACGGTTGTTGCATACGTAATTTAAGTAATTCATCTACTGCATCTAGTTCTGTTATATTTATTTTAAGATCTATAGATTCGTGTAACCAAGTTAAAAATTTGCATATTGCTATTCCGTCATATATATGAGATTTTTCTATTCCAGCTATTTCTTCTTTATTCTTATATGCTTTAAGTAATATACACGGATCATCCATATAACATATTACTTTTTCTAATATTTCTTTATCATTTAAATCTTGTATGGTTTTTATAAACCATGAGGAAGTAAATTTTGGATCTAAGCCTATCTTTTTATTTTTGCTAATTAGAGATATATAATAGTCTTTTATTTCATTTATATCATATACTTCAATTAGATCGCTAAGATTATTTTTGATATTATTTATTTTATTTAATTCTACAAATAATTTAACCTTTTTATTATTTACATCTAATATTACATAAGATTGTAAAAGCGGGGTAAATGGAGTATCGCTCCCTCTTATGTTTAATAACCAACATATAGATTCTAGTGATGTGATTAAAAAATATTCTATTTTATTTGATGAGCTATTTTTTATATCATTTTTATTAATCGTGTGAATAACATTAGAGACTTTTTCTTTACTCGTTATCCCGCTATATTCTATATCTAATAGATAAGCTTCATTAATTTCTAAATTGTTATTATTTTTGTTTATTAAAGCTTTGTCTATTAAGTTATCTTCTATGGGTAATAAAGTAAAATTATCTATTTCTGATAGCTTTTTATAATACTCTAAGTTTTTTATGGTATGTAACATAGGGTTATAGCCTAGTATTTTCTGCTGCAAATCTACTCCTAAAATATTACAAGAAGATTTAGAGTGCATATCCAATATAATATACTGGCTCTTTATTTTATCATCATTAAATTTTTCTATTTCAAGTTTAGCTTGTAACAAGTAACGACTGTCAGTAAATAAAATCATTTTATTTGGTGTGATTATAAGTACACCATTTGATCCTGAAAATCCCGAAACAATTCTTAAACGTTGTTTATTAGTGGGTAGGTTAGTATTTTGAAATTCATCGTTATTAGGTACTATATAAGCATCTATTTTATACTCCATCATTAGGGAGCGTATGGTAAAAATTAAATCAGATATCATATAGATTGTTTTTATTAATTAACCGATTCTAAATATCTAGTAGGAGTACTACCATATATTTCAGTATTATACATTTCTTGTGCTAAACTAGGCATTATAACAAAATTTCCTGTAGCGATAACTTGTGTTAAATAGCTTAAATGATGTTTGCCTTCGATAAGATTTTCTGAATAAAATCTTACTACTTCATTTTTTATTTCATTACTATAAAATCCTTCCCACCAATTGGTGCCACTATACTCTAACCAATCATTGTTTTTAAACCAAGTTGAATTTTCTGCTAAAGGAGAGTTCAAAGTTTCTAAATCATTACTAGATGTAGTTTTTAATTCTTTATTTAACACTTCTAAACCTCCAGGGACAGGGTCATTAACAACTACAAAGCTTCTACTAACTGGTACCAGTACGTATAAATCTACACGTACTAATTCCCCTTTTTTTACTAACACATTATTATCTTTATCGTTTTCACCTATATTTAATAATACCCACTTCCCATCCCGTAACACGCTATATTCTTTATATATCTCCATTCCGTAATTACTTGAGTTAGTTGGAAGCTGCTTCATAGCATATTTGAGCCTTATGTTATAGTATATATTACTATGTTTTTTGTTTAGATCTTTTTTTTCTTTTAAAGTACTCTTAGTATTTTTAGGTAAATCGTTGTTTTCCTTAAATTCTAGCTGTAGTTTATTCCCTAAATCTGCTTCTTTTATGTTATAAGATGTTGATAAAGAGTTTAAATCTGTTGATTTATATTGAAAAATATTACTGTTATTCAATAATATATCGATTATTAGCTTGTTATCGTTAAACTCATACATCTTACTATAGTTATAAAGCGCTGTTAAGCATGCAACATTTTCTTGTGTATTACCCCATAACCCCTTTTTATTGTTAACTTTATCAATTATAGCTCTGGTTAATTGAGTAGGAAATTCAGCTAAAGAATTCGTAATTGTTTTAAGTTCTTCACTATTGTTTTGCATTGCTTCTAGAATTGAATCCAAAGCTATGCAATTATTTCTTAGTTCGCTACCAAGAAGATTTTGATAAATATTGTTATTATTATTGTTATTTTTAAACCATAACTCTCCAACAGATTTATGTGATTTATTTATTAATGCTTCTAAAGTTTCTTTAACTAAGGATTTAGCTTCGGGGAATGATGATACAGCCTTTAAGTAGTAAGATAATTCTAAAGTATTCATGCTACTTAATTGGTTTTTATAACGCACTAGTTCTTCTAAATTTATTAGATTGGTTTTGGCTAAAGCAGATAAAGCAGCTACTCTAGTAGTTCTATACATGTTTTCTGAATAACGATCACCAGATAACGATATATCTTTTCTTAGTAATTCTAATAGATATTTATTTAGATTATTTTGTATTTGCTCTGGTATCTGGTAATTAAGGTCACGTAATCTATTGAAAACCATTGCTGTGTATACGCTTAAATATGGATCGGTATATTCATTATTTGCTTGAAAATATGAAAAACCCCCATTTTCTGCTTGAAAATTCAGTGCTTGAGCTATTGTATTTTTAGCTATTAATTCACTGTTTTGCCATGTAAATTCATTACTAACATATTTGTTCAGAATAGAGTAATAAGCCCCAGCTAATCCTTTTGACAATTTTTGTTCCCAACATTGGTAAGTATAATCTCTTAAGTACTCGATTATAGGTGTAATATTACCTATAACTGTGGGAGACAAGGTTAAATCTATTTTACTATAATTAGGTACAATATCATTGGGTAAAAAAATGCTTTTAATCAAAGTTCCTTCAGTTAAAACGCCATATTCAGAACTTATATTAAAATAATTAGTATTATTAACTGGAATAGAGTACTGAAGTGAATCTCCTTGGTTTTTTCCTTCTACTACAGCGGTAACTAGAAAATCTAATTTCCCTAAATTATTTTCAGTATTAGTTATATTAATGTAATTTTTAGATACTTTAACTGGCACATATAAAACCGCTTTATCATTAGCATCGATATTTAATATTTTTTCATCAACCAAGTTATTTTCTATTTCTCCTTGTACTTGTAATTTAACTTTTAACCTAGCTTTTTCAGATGTTCTATTGAAAAAACTAAACCCAGCTTCAAATAAATCTCCTTGATATACTTGATTAGGCATGATTGGTCTTATTTCAATATCTTGATTTACTTTAAAGCTGTATTCTCCTAATCCCGATAAATTACTATCATCAGAAGCTATAACAAGAACTTTCCATTCAGTTAAATTATCTGGTATAGTGAAATCTAAATGCGCTTCACCTTGTTCATTTGTTATGACTGATGGATTCCAGTATGCAGTAAGTTTGCTAGTATCCCTTACTTTGAAATCCACTCCACCATCACCACCTTGATTAGCTCCTTTTGTTTCAAATTTTTGTCTACCCAATATTTTAGTTAGTAAGCTAAAGTTGACTACAGAAAGATCTTCTAGCTTTATAATTCCTTTATTTAAATCAAAATAGCTCTTACCATCTGGTAGTAAATCAAACACAGCCGAATCTAAAACTATTACTGCTAGTTCTAGTGGTTTTTTAGGTTCTGTAATAATATTTAATTTTACGCTTTCTCCTGGTTTATATATTGTTTTATCAGAAGAAATATTAACTGCTATTTTATTATCAGGATCTTCTACCTGTGTTAAATGGTATCCTGTTTTAAAGGTTGGTTTTCCTAAATCTAGTTCTCCAATTTGGGGTAATGTTGAAGGAACTCTAGGTGAGTTAATTACTACTGACACATAAAAACCTGGTAAATATTCTGGTTTTATAGGTATTTCGATTATTGAAGTACTATTATCCAATTTCTGAACAAAGCTATCTATTATGCCATATCTTTCTATTGTTATTAGAGCTTCATTGCCTGGGTAAGGATTTTTAACTAAATATCTTCCCACTTCTCCTACTTTATAACTGCTTTTTTCGGGGATGATTTCTAAATAATAATCACTGCTATCCCATAAATTATATCCTGAACCACTTACCCAAATGTTTAGTTGGCTTACGTGTATCCTCTCTTTACTGTCTTTTATAGTTGCAGTAACTCTGTAATCCCCGGCTTCTTTAGGGATAAAACTACATGCCGTAGGTTTATCCGAATGTGAAATAGAATCACAACCACCTACCTTTTGCCAAGAAATATTGTATTCAGAATTATAAACATTACCTGAAGTTTTAATTTTAGCTACTGTAACCTTCTTTTTTTCTATAGTTGTTGCTATTTGCACTCCTTCTATAGGATTACCATCTTTATCTAAAACTAATTCTTCTATATTTGCGCTTTCTCCTGAATTATAAACCCATTTAGTATTACGTAAACCAACTAACCTGTCCACTCCTAGATAATTTGCCTGTGCTATATCACTAAAGTATTTTCCTCTATCATCTTGGATAGAAGACTCTATTTCAAGTTTACCGTATAATATTTCATGATCATTTAACTTATAATTAGCTTTTAATTGCCCATCTTTGTTTAAAAAATCCGAAAATTGGAATAGGTTATATACTCTATCAAATTCGTATTTATTATAATTAGTGTCGCTGTTTTTTGGTAATTTACTGTTAAATAAAAATCCTTGAGCTATTACTGATGAAGGCTGAAATTTAGCTTCCTTTAGGTTTATATTAATTTTTGCTGGAGCGTTACAATATGGTCCACCTGAATATAAGTTTGCTTCACTAACAACTTCTATAGTATCATTAATTCCATAATTTTTTGAGTTTATTTTAGTGCTAACACGGAATGGAGCTGGGCTAAAATCACTAACCAATACTCTCATAGGAGATAAAGTGATTGTATTTTCTAATTTATCATTTGCCTGTATTTCAAAATGATACCATCCTACCGTTGCCTTTTCAGGTAATGAAAACTCATTGTTATAACTACCAAATCCTGATAAAATTATATCCTTTACTTCATGGACTACTTTACCCATGGGATCAATTAATTTCAGATTATACTGAATATTTCTATCTACTTGAGTAATACCTTCGTTATTTGTATCTCTTATATACACTTTATATTTTATCAAATCTCCTGGTTTGTATATACCTTGAGCAGTAGTTCCCCATGCTTTTATATATTCATACTTTTTTCTAGGAAAAGAGAATATGTTGTAGTCTGAAGAGCGGTAAGTATCGACTATAAAGCTATAGTTAATTGGTAGAATTGCTATATCATTATCTTTTTGGATTTTTACAAAGAGCTTATTTTTTTCGTTGCCGTAATTATAATATAACTCCAAGTTAGGGTCTAAAACATTTGTACCTGGTAAATTTGCTATGCCTAGGTCATTGGTTTGTGATTCTGTTATAGCAGAAGATAAGGATAATTTTGATATAGTATCGCTATAAACGCTTACATTAGCTTGATTTATAGGCATTCCAGTTGCTAAATCCGTTACCCAAACTAAGGTATTAAAATGCCCTAATTTTACATAAACCTGATAAGGGGTAACCTGGCTGAATATAGTGTTGTTGTATTCATTGGCTACATTAGGGGTGGTAGTTATCTTACCCCACACTGCCCCACTTTCATTTTTTAATAACTCTCTTATTTTTAAAGGGATAGCAAATTGTATATCTTCAACTTTAGGTGAAATGTAATTTTTAGTTAAACTATATTCGCTTCCTGATGCTGTGATTTTATTATAATTTAAGTTAATTTCTTCTATATTGGTAATATATAAGGGTAAGTCACTATCAAGGTTTTTTTCTAGTACTGATTCTTGATTTGTTATTTCATAATTAGGGCGTCTATGGCTAGTACTGAATTTTATTTTACTAAAATTATCTAAAGAGCGACCAAACTTGTCTTTTAAAGTTAAAGATTCATTAGTTATTCCTAATAAGGATAATACGAAATCCTTTACTTTTAACCACCAGGGAACTTCTTTTATAGAAATTGAATATTCTTTATTTGCTTGTAAAAAATTAAAAAAGGAAATTTCTTGTGAATAATAGCTGTTGTTTAACATTTCTTGATTATTGCATTTATCTTTATCTATTCCATTTAATAAGGGATCAAATTTCAACATGCACTTAGCTTGCTGAATTAATGTTGGGCTGCTAAGTTCTAATTGAATCCCAGAAATAGGATCGCATAATTGTTTGTTTTTTTCTATTTTTTCTAGGGGAATATTAATTTGATTACGCTCGGAATCAAAGCACCGCAAGCTTATTAAGCTAAATTTATCAGAATAAGTTTTAAATCTTGTTAATACTCGATTTTCTAAGCTAGGGGCTATTCCCTTTAAAGAAATTAAACCTGGATCAATAATTAATCCCATATATTTTTCATAAGGCAGAGGCTGAGACGGTCTGATTAGCCATTCTTGGTTATTTTCAGTTACAATACCATTTTCTGTTTTTTCTTTAGATAATTCTATATTTTCTGCTTTGATACTGATTTTGTTGTTTTCTACACTATTTTGATCATTGGGATCAATACTAGCAAAGTATAAATGTTTTAATAATGATTCTTTTGTTATTGGTTGTGTGAAAATTACCTTTATTATTGGTGAATTAGGAGATTCCCAATCAACTAACCAAGAATTATATACGTTGGGGCGTTTATTAGTAAATTGTGCTGAATAATCATTTTCTATTTCTATTGTTTGATTATTGCCAAATTTAGATCCTTTTTTAATATTGATAGAGTAAGTAGTAGCTAGCTGTAATTTACTATTTGTGCTTATATTACAAGACAGTGTTGAACTATTTAACCATTGCCAATTACAATTTATTTCCGGTGAGATTATAATTGGAAAGTTAGTAATAACTTGTCCTAAAGAAGAATCTATATTTTTATCGAATTGTACTATAATTTGAGAAATGTTTTCAACACTTTCTCCGTTAGGATAGATATTGGTAACTTTTACTTTATAAAGTGAATCATTATCTGCACCAGTATCAGCTAAATTGACTGTGTCTGAATAAGCATTACTTATTAGCTTGAAATATAACAACACATATATAAGTGTCTTTAGAAAAGGATATACTTTATTAAGCATCTTATATACTTAGGCTTTGATAATTTTAAATTTACTGATTTTAGTATAAATAATAATATATTAATTGTGAACTATTTAGTTAAAAACGTTATTTCTTATTTTTGAATAAAAAATTAGCTAACCATCCTGCTGTTAAAGCTAATAATATTGATATTAGGTTATATAGTACCGGATAAGTATTAGCCAAATTAAACACCGTTAAGTTAAATTTGCTTTCTGTTACCCAAAAGCTGCCTATACCCAAATAGATATTTGCTTTATCATGAATAAAATAGGCTTTTATGATGTAAAATCCATATGGCACATGACGAGGTAAATCTATATTAAAATTAGTTAAAGTGAGATTATTTAATTCTTTATCTTCTATGATGTTTTTATAATTTTCTACTTTGATGTGTAATTTTGATAATAATCCACTATTAACATTATAGTTTACTATGCTATTAATTCCGGGAATTAAATCTGAATTTAAGTGAGAAATTTTATTAGAAAAATTGTTATGTGATGAATTAAGTAAATAGTTTGAGTAATTATTGATATACTTATTTAGTAACTTATCGTTGTTACTTGCTATTACGTTATAGCCAGGAACTCCTTTTATCTTAATTGTTTTATTCCGCAGCCACATTCCAAAACTTTTTTCCTTCTTCCATACCTGATAATGATTATCAGGGCCTAGTATGTTAACTATTAAGATTGGATTATTAAAATCTAAATAGTCTTCTAATGTCAAAAATTGTGTAAATTCCCAATCTTTTAAATTATATTTAAGTTCTGTAATATCATTTGTTTGTTTCTTAATATAAGTCATATTAATATTTATTTTAGCACCGCTAAAATTATAGTCTTTTATTACTTCATTTGGATTAGTATCTATTTTGATTAAGTCTTCCTTTACTTTAGGGCTTTGCGCTAGACAATTAGCCGTAAACACAATTAATATGATTAGTGTAAGAATTTTATAATATACATATAAGTATAATCGATTTAAAACTATGAGCATTATAAACTAACTAAGATTTAGCTATTGGTGTATAACTTCTACACTGTAAATGTAATCTGGTTTTATAAACAAATCATTTGCTACTTTAATACATAACATAAGAATTATTAATGTTAATATAATTTGTAATGTATCATGGGTAAAACGCGTACTAAATCTTGCTCCCAGTTGAGCGCTGAATACAGATCCAATTATTAAGGTAGTTGATAGTATAATATCTAAATCTTTACCTAATAAACCCTGTATTATTATTGATATTATATTGGTACCTACTATGTATAAGCTGTTTGTACCTGAAGTATAAGCTGGGGAAACACCTATTACATATAACATTATAGGTATTGTTATTAAACTTCCACCAGCTCCTATTGTAATAAGTATACCTCCAACTAATCCTGTAATGAATGGCACTATAACGCTGATTGATTGCTTACAGCTTGGGAATGTGGTGAGTAAAATTTTTATACGATTAGATATTTTTTTGTTGTTTTGAGTGAATTCTAATTTTCTATATCGATAATAGATGATTTTGATAACATCTTTTGTAGATAAAGTTCCTGTAATACTTAAAACTAATAAAAATGATAAAGAAATAAATAAATTAGCTTGACCGATTTTGCTGAGGTAATAAAATAGCTGAGTGGCAAATACCACTCCTAATATTCCCCCTAATAGCAGTATAAAAAATAACTTATAGTCTACTCTGTTTTTTCTAGCATGAGCTAAATAGCTTGAGAAAGAAGTTGCCGTAGATTGGTTAGTAGAGCTTATTACTGCCACGTGAGTAGGTATGCCTATAAATGTTAGTATTGGTACTGTGATCAGCCCACCTCCTATGCCTAACATTCCTGAAATGAAGCCTACCGCCAAACCTATAGTTATGAGTATTAGAAAATTTATACTCATATTAGCAACTGGGAGGTATAAATTTAGTTCACTAAAAGCCACTTTTTAAAATTGTATTTTTTTTAATGATTATGTTATAAAATATATCAATTTGACAATTTTTATAGATTAAAATATTAAGTATTATATAAAAAAGTGTTATAAAGGCTTTTAAAAATTATTGAAACTCCATTTAAAGCTATGTTATTATTTACCATATTAATCCTTAATATTCTAGTAGGAGCAGAAATAGATATTATATTACCTAGTTTTCCTGATATAAAAGCTCTTTTTAATTTAACAACTTTTGAGGTAGAGTTGTTACTTAGTGTCAATCTTATTGCATATTGTTTAGCTTCTTTTATAGTAGGCAATTTAGCAGATTATTATGGTAACAAGCCTATCTTGCTTATGGGGTTATTAATATTTATAGCCGGTAATATTATATGTTTATTGCCTTATAATTATCATATTATCCTATTAGGGCGTTTTCTTCAAGGTATTGGTATATCAGCAGCAGCAGTATTATCTTTCTTAATAATATCTGATAATTATCCTTTAGATAAACAAAAGCAATTTATAGGTATAGTTAATGGTGTTGTAACAATGGCTATGGCTATGGCTCCAGTAGCTGGCAGTTATGTACATTTATTATTTAATTGGAAAGGTAACTTTGTTTTATTGCTTATATTAGCAATAATTTGTTTTTTACTATCTTTATTTTTTATTCCTAAAGAGGTGGAAAAACTAAAGTATGATCAGAAATTATCAATTTTTCCTTTCAAAGGATACTTGTCAGTAATAAAATCAAAAAAATCTTTATATTTTATACTAGCCATTTGCTTCTTAGTACAACCTTACTGGATTTTTATAGGATTAGCTCCTATATTATATATGGTTGATTTAGGAGTATCACTGCATCACTTCGGTTATTATCAAGGTGCTTTAGCTGTAGTTTTTTCTTTAGTAAGTATTAATCAGAATTTTTTCTCTAAAATTTTTGGAAGCAACAATTTTTTTAAAATCAGCATAACGATGATTGCTGTTTTTATTGTATTATGTATGACCTTAGTAATAACGGGTTCTAACAATCCATTGCTTATAACTTTGGTTATGTCTTTGCTAGCTGCATCTGTTGCATTCCCTATAAATACTCTTTGGCCTTTATCTTTAGAAACTATGCCTGAGTCCAAAGGTAAAATTTCTGCTTTAATGATTGCGGGTAGATTGTTCCTTACATCCTTGGGCTTACAAGTAGTAGGGTATTTTTATAGTAATAGTTTTGCTTTAATTGGAATAGTTATGTGCATAGCATTAGCATTATTCTTTATTATCCTAAACAGGTTGTCTAGTTCATACCCATTAAAGCTTTGATAAAATTAACTACTTTAATTGATGTTTAGTAAACTTAATGATTGTAGTTCCTACTATTAAAGAAACAATAGAACCAATTATTATTCCAAGTTTTGCTTCAGCTAACTCTAATAAATTGATATTCTCATTAAAGGAGAGCAATGCTACAAATAAACTCATAGTAAAACCTATGCCGCATAATACCGAAGCTCCATAAAGTTGCAACCAATCAGTATTTTCAGGCTTACTTGCAATTTTAGTTTTCACCATAAATACTATAGGTATAAATATACCTAATTGCTTGCCGATAAATAAAGCAGAAGCGATACCTAAAACTAAACTGGAGGATAAGCTAGTCAAAGAGATATTAGAAAACTTAAAGCCACTGTTAGCTAAAGCGAAAAGTGGTAGTATGAATAATGAAACCCAAGGCTGTATGTTTTTAGCTAATAAAAGACTGAACATTTTATCATTGATCCGTAAAGGTATAATAGAAGCTAAAAATACACCGGCTATAGCAGGGTGTATACCAGCTTTTAAAAAGAAAAACCACATCAGTAAACCTAATAAAATATAAGGTAATATTGTGGTTATATTGAGTCTATTAAATAAATACAATGAAGCTAAGCAGAGTGCTATACTTAAAAAATAAATTATTTCAAAAGAACTAGAATAAAAAATTCCTATAATAATAACAGCTATCATATCATCAATTACTGCTAATGCTGTGATGAATACACGTAATGAAACTGGAATTTTAGATTTAAATAATGATAATGCTCCAAGAGTAAAGGCAATATCAGTAGCAGAAGGGATAGCCCAACCATGATTAGTAGATTGATTAGAGTAATTGAAAATAGCATATATGATTATAGGTACGCACACTCCACCAATAGCTGCAACTAAAGGTAAAAGACGTTGTTTTCTAGTCGATAAATGTCCTTCTAATATTTCTAGCTTCATTTCTATTCCTATAAATAGAAAGAAAACACTCATTAAAAAGTCATCTATAATCTCTTTTAATGAAAAAGAGAGTCGATAATCAAGCCATGATAAAACAAAATTACTATTAAAAAAGAACTCAAACGCATTGCTAGATTTAGAGTTCATAGCTAGTATAGCAAGAATTGATGAAGCAAAAAGTAATATGCCATTTTCTACTGCACTATCAAATACTAAAGCAAAATTTTTAAAATATCTTTTAAGCATTAAGAAGCTATAAATAAAGTTAGTTCAGTAGGGTAAAAACTTATATTCTACAAAACATGTTTTCTAATGATTTTCTGTGCTAATTATACCTTTAAATAACTCTATATCTTCAGTTAGGTTATAATCATTTTTTCTTATTTTTTCTTTCATGGTAAGAACTTCATGATCTGGTATATCTAAATCTCTTAAAACGGCGCTGCCTAATTGTAACCCTGTTTCAATAGTAGTAGGTATCGTTAATGTTGCCCCTAATTTACGAATTCCTTTACCATGATGAGAATCTTCGACTCGTACTATTATTTTTAAATTTTTAAATTCTTTAGCAATTAATTTAGTAGCTTTACGTACTGATAATTTATCACTCATACTCAATACTATTGCTGTTGCTCTTTGGGCGCCAACTGATTTTAAAGTTTCGCTGTTAGCTAAATCACCATGGTAGACAGGATAGCCTAATTTCCTTGCTTTTTTTACCAGAGAAGCATTGCTATCCAATGCTATATAATCGATTTTTTCTTGATTAAGCATATAAGAGACAACTCGACCAACTCTGCCAAACCCAGCTATAATAACGTGAGAATTAAGATCGCTTACTCCTTTGAATTCTTGACTATCGTCTAATTCCTCAGTGCTCTGTAATTTATCTTCTATTTTTATGCCTATAATAGATAATAAAGGTGTGATAGCCATTGTGAAAGCAACTACCATTAGCAGTAATTCAGAAAACTCACTACTTATTACATTTTGTTTAGCGGCTAAATTAAATAAGATGAAAGCAAATTCACCACCTTGAGATAGCAATAAGCTGGAATGAACTGAAGACCCAGTACTGAATCTAAAGATTCTGCATAAGATAAATATTATTATAGCTTTTACAGCTAATAATCCAAAAGATAGTATAATAACTTTTTGTAAATTTTCTATTATGTCATTGATTCTTATAGACATACCTACAGTAAGAAAAAATAAAGCGAGGAATAATCCATAAAATGGCATTATGCTAGCCTCTATTTTATTGCGATATTCAGTTTCAGCGATAAGCAAACCAGCTATAAAAGCTCCCATAGCAGTAGATAAACCTAAGTCATTGGTCAGCCATGCTGATCCTAGTACAATGAATAAAGCAGTAGCTACGTATACCTCATCTTTTTTCACAGAACCGATTATAGAGAAAAAAGGTCTAAGGAATAAGCGGCCTACAATAGTAATTGCTACTATTGTCACTAGCGCTTTAACACTAGCCAATCCAACAGCACCCATTAGATTTTCGCTATCACTAGCTAAAATTGGTAATACCGCTAATAAAGGCACTACAGCAAAATCCTGCATTAGTAAAACAGATAATGATAAGCGACCAACTTGTGTGGATTGTCTACCATTTTCAGTTAAAACTTGCATTACTATAGCAGTGGAAGATAATGCTAAAGCGGCAGATATAACTATTGCTGTTATAGTTTCCAGATCAGAAAACTTCATTACACAGAATGTAATAGCTAAAGTTGTCAATAGAATTTGCAATCCGCCAAAACCAAATACATGAAAACGCATTCTAACTAAACGCTCAAAAGTTAAGTCTAGACCAATAACAAAAACTAAAAATACTATTCCAAACTCAGCTAAAGCATTAGCAGTGACGTAGTCTTTAATTAAACCACCGTTATGAGGGTTATTAGGGCCTATTAATGCGCCGATGACTAGGTAGCCTAATACAGGGCTGATTTTAAGCTTATGTAATGTGACTACTACGAAAATACATATTCCTAATAAAAGTAGTACTTCAGGTAGGTAACTTAAACTGTGCATTACAAAATTATTTTAGTATGGTTAAAAAAACAGATTAGATTATATATAGCTAATTCTTTATAATTCTGGTATGCGTTACTCGGTCGCTCATGTAGGTTTTACTACACTACGCTCCCTCGCTCCTATACAATAATTAAAATACTTTAGCTATAATTCGGCAAATTTAAATTAGCGAATTTCTCTAATAAGCTATAATATATACCCTAATTGGTGAAAATTTATGCCCACTGCATTTATTACTGGCTCTTCAAAGCGGCTCGGTAAAAATATTGCTCTATACTTAGCTTCATTAGGATTCAATATCCTCATTCATTACAATAAAAGTAAAGAGCAAGCTGAAGAATTAAAATTTAATATAATCAATTCTGGTATGTTAGCAGAAGTAATTTACGCTGATTTTAACAATAAATCAACGATAAATCAGATGTTATATAATCTTGAATCTCATGATAACAAGGATAGTATTGATATATTAGTAAATAATGCTTCTTTATTTATTAATGACAATATAATGAATATTAACTATAACAGCTTGCAAAAGCACTTTTCTGTGAATTGTGCCGTACCTTTAGTAATAATAAACAAGCTAATACAATTAAGAAAAAAAAGAATAAAAAACAGTATTAACAATCAATCATGTTTGAGTCATAATGATCAACTCAATATAATTAATATTCTTGATTATGGAATTTATAAAATACCTCATAACTTTTTATCATATAACTTAAGTAAACAGTTTTTGCATTATATAACTAAATTAGTAGCCAAACAAACTGCGCCATTTGCAAGGGTTAATTGCATAGCTCCAGGTCCAATATATAAAAATGAAAACCAGAGTGAGGAAAATTATGAAAAATCACGAAATAATACATTGTTAGGTTATGGTTGTAATCCAGAAGAAATCAATACTGCTATAAGTATGCTGTTATCATGCAAATCTATGACTGGCCAAATTATAACTTTAGATAGTGGAATGCATATATCAGATATGCCATATAGTTAAGTATTGTCGCATAAATTTATTATAACTTACCTCAGTCACTAAATCACGTAACTAGACATATATTTTAATTAAAATGACATCCTTAAATTATATCAACCAGTTAATTAGCTTAATAGCAAAATTACCCGGCTTAGGTCAACGCTCTGCAAGAAGAATAAGCTTACATCTATTAGAAAATAAAGAAGCTACTTATAAATTAGCTAGCTGTTTAGATAAGACTATGTCTGAAATTAAAAGTTGTGAAATTTGTGGAAATATTGACTCGATTTCTCCTTGTAATGTCTGTATAGATGAACAACGTGAGCATACAACTATTTGTATAGTGGAAAGCATATCTGATCTTTGGGCCATAGAACGAAGTAAAATATTCAAAGGCAAATACCATGTTTTAGGGCATTTACTTTCAGCATTAAATAACATAACGCCAGAAAATTTACATTTGAATAAGTTAACACAACGTATAGAAGATAAAAAAGTAAAAGAAATTATAATAGCTATAAGCGCTACTCTGGATGGTCAAACAACTTGCTATTATATAATGGATATGCTTGCCAAATTTTCAGACTTAAAGGTTACAAGATTAGCATTCGGCATACCAATTGGGGCAGAGTTAGAGTATATGGATGAAGGAACATTAAGCATTGCTTTGCAATTACGGCAAACTTTGTAGAGGCATATACCTATATACGTAAGATATTGCAAGGGTTTGTGAGAATAGGGGCAATAATGTAGAAATAATCACTGATTATACCTTGAGTTTGTCAGGAATTTTCAGCATGGCATTATTAACAAAATAATTTCAAAAAAATAGAAATCGATGGTATAATCATTCCAGTTGAGATTGATATGGATAATTGATATAAATAAGGGATGTTATATTCATTAGATTTACGTAAAAAAAGTCCTAAGATTTATAGAAGCAGGAGATAGTAAGAGCTCTCATTGTCGAGTTTTCGCTATTTCCTGTTCTACTATTTATAAT
>CAYLWW010000021.1:0-19527 GCA_964387585.1 uncultured Candidatus Midichloriaceae bacterium | reverse complement strand
GTGCCGTCGAGGGTGTAGGCGGTGGCGGTGCGCCCGGACTGCGAAGCGATCTTGTCACCCGGCGCGAGGGCCGGGCCGGGGACACAGGGGCCGGAGGCGGGCACGGTCCAGATGCCGACGTTGAGGCCGGTGGTGACGAGGATCGTGGTGCCGGTGTAGAACGCCCGCGGAAAGTCGCCGACGTCGAGCAGCGGAATCGTGGTGAACGTGCCGTCAGCGTCGAAATCGTCGGTGAACGAACCAACCCGGCGGGTCAGGTTGTCTGCCAGGTAACCGGTCAGCGGGTCGCCGGCCACGTCGACGTCGTCGGACGAGATCGGCAGCTCCACGCCAGGCGTCGGGATGTCGAAGGAGACGTCGTCGCCGGCCTCGGCGCCCAGCTCGAAGGTGATGTCGCTCATGAGCCCACCTCGTCATCGGTCCAGGTCGCGGTGTCGACGAAGGTGATCGAGAACACCTCGGAGGTCTTGCGCTTCACCTTCGGCAGCGTGTCGTTCGTGACCTGGAGGTCGAGGTAGTAGGTGCCACGCGGCTCACGGGTGGAGTCCCGGTCGAGGATCAGCCAGATCTCGCCGGCCTCGAGCAGCGCCGGGTCGGTGTCCCACGTCGGGGTGAACGCGACGTCGGCCGCCTCGGGCGTGGAGCGGGCCTGGATGGCGATCTCCCAGTCGGGATCGGTGAGGTCTTGGGCGACGCCTCCGACCTTGACCACGATCGGGGCCGGCGCGTAGAAGTCGTCGCCGCGCTTGCACCTCCAGGCCGGGGTGGTCATGGCGTGGGCCGGGTGGCGTGGTGGGCGGGTACGTGGGCACGGGGCGGCTCCAGGGGTGCGGGTGGGGGTGCGTCATCGGCGTTCGAGTGTGGCGACACGGCGCCGGTCGGTGGCCAGCAGGCGCACGAAGTCGGGGCGGGGGGCGCCGAAGGTGATCTCGACCTTCGGGGCGGTGGCGTCGTCGCCGGTCCCGGTGACGGTGATCTCGTAGACCCGGAGCCATTCGTCGACGCCGGCGACAGCAGAGACGAGGTGGGCGGTGTCTCCGGGTGCGAGCTTCGATGGCTCCCAGGCACCGGGCCGCATCTCGACGGTCCACGCGGGGCGCATGGCGACGGCGTCGTCGAGCATGCGGTCAGCGCGGGCGGCGAGGGTGGCCGGTTGGGTCTGGTCGGGGTCGGAGGTGACGAGGTCGAGGCGCCCGACGGCGCTCGTGGCGATGTCGGCGGCCTGCCGGTAGACGGCGGACTGGTCGCCGGTCATCCAGAGGGCGGTGCCGTGGGTGGCGGGGACGGCGTCCTCGGTGATCGCCGAGACGGTGCCGCCGTGGTCGGCGAGGAACGGGCGCTGCCCACCTCGGCCGGTCTCGGACCAGCGCAGCGTGTCATCGCGGTCGATCCACCATTCGCCCCGCGCCAGGTCGACGGCGGCGGCGATGGTCTTGCGCACCGAGTCGCGGGCCTTGGCCGTGAGCGTGATGGTGGGGCCGACGAGGTCGGGGTCCACCCGGACGCCGGTGTCGCCGCCGGGCAGCTCGTTGCAGTCGCCGATCAGGTCGCGCAGCACGGTGCCGAGCGGCTGGTCGACCCATGCGAGGGTGGAGGTCGGGTAGAGGATGCGGGCGTCGAGCTGCGACACCCGGTCGCCGGCGGTCCACGAGCCGGAGAACTCGCCGTCCTTGCCGAACGCCCGCTTGATCGGCCCGACGGGGCCGGCGTGCATGAGCCGCCCGTTGTAGCGGACCTGGGCGTGGGTGGCGTGGGGGCGTACCTTCGGGCCGGCGGGGTGCTCCTGGCTCCACGTCACCTCGGACGAGTCGTTGAGTCGCCACGACCACTTCCACGTCGAAGCGGGGATGTCGCCGCGGGTGCGCCGGTCACGGGTGGCGGCGGTGAGCGCCCACCCGGTGCCGTTGTTGGTGTCGGGGGCCGGGGTCCACGGTGCCCGGTCGTCGGCGGCCTCGGTGATCGCTGCCCAGGCGATGCCGAACGAGTCGGCGAAGATGCCGAACTGGTAGGCCATCAGGAACGACTCGAGGTTGCTTGTGTCGTCGGGGAGGGTGACGGCGGGGATCGGGTCGCCGTCGGCGGCGTTGCGGCGGATGGCTTCGCCGTTGAGGGTGGCGGCGATCTCGCTGCCACCCCAGCGCAGCCCGATGATGCCGGTGGCGTCGGGGGTGTCGGCCGAGTAGGTGACGGTGGCGTCGGAGCCGTCGCCGTCCCACTGGTAGAGGAAGAACACCTGGAGCGAGTCGATCCAGACGGCCATGACGCCGCGGGTGGCGTCGGGGGTCTGGAGCCCGACGGCGGTGCCCTGCACGGCGGACGGGGACGGCTTGGCGGGCCGTTCGACACCGACGGGTGTGCCGAGCTGGGCGACGAGGTCACCTTCGGTCGGCAGGGTGAGGCCGGCGAAGCGGTAGATGGCGGCCTCGCCGATGGCGCCGGAGCCGATCGAGGTGAGGGTGGAGCGGCGGGGGCGCAGCAGGCCGGCGACGACGCGGCCGGCGGTGCCGTTGACGCTGGACACGGCGGTGTGGAGGGCGGGCCAGTCGCCCCGGTAGGCGTCCATGCGGACGGGGTTGGTGCCCCATCCGGCGGTGTCGTCGTAGCGGGCCGGGAGGTCGCCGTCGGGGAACTGGCCGAACTGGACGACGGCCAGCGGGCGGCGAGGCATCAGGCCGCGCCGAAGTCGAGGGCGTCAACGGCCAAGCGGGACGCGATCAGCTCGCACCACTTCTCCTCGGCTTCGACACCTACCGCACGGAGACCGAGGGTCTTGGCTGCCACCAGCGTGGAACCGGAGCCGGCGAACGGGTCCAGCACCACGGCATCGTCGGACAGCACGCATGCGTCGATGATGCGCCGGACCAGCTTCTCAGGCTTCTCGGCCGGGTGGCCGTTCGGCTTGTGGCTCCCGACCTTGTGCCGCCAGATGTCCGGCGTGCCGCGGTCCGGCAGTTGGAACTTCGGCTGCGCCATCAGCGCCACCACTTCATAGGACGGGCGAAGACCCTGCGGGCCACCGGGGCCGATCCACTCCTTGTCCCACACGAGCAGCGACGTGATCGGCAGTCCGGCGTCGATGGCGGCCCGCATGACCACGGGGATGGTGCGCCAGTTGGCGAAGGTCCAGAACGAGCCGCTGGAGTGGAGCACCCGGTCGATCTCGCGGTACCACGCGGAGAACCACAGGGCGCTGTTCATCATGTCGGCCCACCCGCCGGACTTGCTCGCCATGTTCCCGGCCGACACGGCGCCGATGACGTAGGGCGGGTCGGTCACCACGGCGGCGATGGATGACGAGCGGATAGTGGGCAGCACCTCTAGCGCGTCCCCGTGGTACAGGGTGACGTGATCGTCCTGGTAGTACGGCTCCATCGGCTACACCTGCACCGGGGCGTAGCTGGCGGTGAACACGCAGCCCGCGTCGCCGGTCTCGTCGGACCCGGCGACCGCGTCCTCCATCAAGATCCGGGCCTGGATCTCACCCGACGGCGACGAGAACAGCACCTGATACTGCCGGTAGGCGGCGCCGGGGAACACGGGCGACCGGTGCCACGTCGAGCCGCCGTCGTCGCTGATCTCGAAGACGTGGTCGCCGGTGATGTAGTCGTCCACGAACCCGGCCACGGTGCAGGTCACGAGCACGGCGCCGGTCGGGGTGCCACCGGGCACGGTGAGCGTCGTTCCCCACTGCGACCACGCGCTGTAGGGGCCGGCCTTGAGCAACTGCGTCTGCTGCGCGGCCTGGAACTGGTCGGGCGCCAGGTAGGCCACCCACGCGCCGCCGTCACGCAGCAGCAGGCCACCGGCGGAGGTGAACACGATCTGCCCGTTCGTGCCGGTCGCCGGGGTGCCGCCCCAATCGGTGACGGCCCGCGACGGGCCACGCCGGTCGGTGATGGCACCGGAGCCGATGGAGGTGGTGTCGTCCTCGACGAGCACCTGGGCGAGCAGCAGGCCACCGGTCGGCACCGAGGGCGCCACCGGCGACGGGTCCGCGGTGCCGGCGACGACCACCACCTCGGCCTCGTCGTCGGCCCCGGCGTACTCGGAGTCGGAGACCTTGAGCACCACGAGGTCGATGCGCGACTCACCGGCGCCCGGTGCGGCACCGATCACCACGTTCACCGCGCCACCCGACGACACGATGTAGGAGCCGCGGGCGCCACCGTCGACGACCGCCAGCCCGGCCGCCACGTCGACGCTCATGTTGGCGCCGGCGTCACGGGGGCCGACCGCGAAGTCGGCCGGGCCATCCACGCCGGGGAAGGCGGTGGCGTCCGCGACGAGGCGCAGCCCTCGGGCCGACAGGTCCACGTTCTGGAGTGCGGTCACATCCATTGGTTGCTCCTCATAGGAAGTAGGTGTCCCGCCACGTGACGGTCGCCTCGGCGTCCGGCCCCGACAGCTCGGGCGTGAAGAACAGGTCGTTGGTCCCCGGCTGGATCTGCCACCACGCCGACACCGCGGGGTCGAGCGACGAGCGCCGGTCCGCGGTGCCGTCGAGCAGCACCGTGCGGGCCGCGGTGTCGATCATCAGGTAGTGGCCGGCGTCGATGGCGAGCTCGGGGAACGAGAGCAGGAGAGCACCGCAGGCGACCACCGGCCCGTAGCAGGGGCCGTCGATGCGGATGGTGGGCCAGGCGGCCATGGAGCCGCTCGAGGTGGCGACGGTCGCCGTGGGGGACGCCGCAGGGAACGAGACCGGCCACTCCCAATCGAACGGGGCGCCATCGGCAGGGGCCAGCGGCGGCACCGTCACGGTGGTGGTGGCGGCGGCCTCGACCAGGCCCGTGTAGCCGACGAACATCACCTGCACCGGCGTCTCGCTCGGGGAGTAGAGCGGCGCCGAGCCCTGGTCGGCCCGCACCAGGATCCGCCGTTCGGGCTCGTCGGCCGGATCGGCGAAGAACAGCTCGGACCGGCGGCCCGGGTGGCAGAAGGCGGCCAGCTCATCGAGGCGTTCACGGCGGGTGGCCACCGGGGTGGAGAACACGTCGAGGGTGAGCGACACGAGCCGCGGCCCCACGAAGGCGGTCTGGTCGTCGGTGCCATCGGCGAGCGGCCGGTTCGACACCACCGCCCGGGTCGAGGGCCATCCGAGGTCGAACACCCGGCAGTTGATGCCGTCGCTCCAGCCGTCCAGCTCCAGGTCCGCCAGGCCCTCGGACTCGATGCGGATCACCCTGCACCAGCCAGGGCGAAGCTCATCTTCCGGGCGAACCGATCCACGTCCATCTCCTCGGTGAAGTGGTTGTCGCCGGTGAACACCACGCCGGCGGCCTTGCCGGTGGGCTCGGTCGACATCGGCGCCGGAGGTGGCACCACGGAGCCGGACTGGTCAGGCCAGAACACCTGCGCCTGCGGGGCCTTGGCCGCCTGGGGCACCGCCTTGGGGCCCGACACCGACTTCGGGCCGAGCGCAGCGGCGACGATGGCCTGGCCGTTCTCGACCACGGCGCCGGCGGCATCGGTGAAGTTGAGGGCGATCACCGCCGTGAAGTTGCCGTTGGTGGCCTGGAGTGCAGCGATGTAGCCGTCGAGCTGGCGGCGCAGCGGGTTGGCAGGGTCGAGCGTGTCGCGCAAAGAGCCCAGGCGGATGATCTGCTTGTCGATCTCGTCCTTCGTGATCCCGGTCTTGGTGCCGGCCTCGAACTGCGCCCCGGCGAGAAGGAGCACCGACGAGGTGACACCGTCGATCGCCTTGGACACGGCCCCCTGGGCGTCGACCACGCCCTGCCGGGCGTCGATCACCCGCTGCTGGGCGTCGGCCACGCCGTTGGTGGCATCGCTCACTCGCTGCTGGGCGTCACGGACACCGACGGCAGCATCCCGGACCCGGTCGTGGGCGTCGACCACACCTTGCTTGGCGTCGACCACCCGCTGGTCGGCATCAGCACGGGCAGCGATGGCGGTGGCCAGGTTGTCCTGGGCGGTCACCACGTTGCCGATGGCGGTGGTCTGCACGTCGGCCACGTTCTGCACGGCGGCCTCGAGGTTGCCCTGGGCGGTGACCTCGGCCTCGGTGGCGCTGGTGACCCCCTCACGGGCGGCCACCACGGCATCGGAGCCCTCGACGCCGGCAGCCTCCACCCGGGCCGCCTCTTCGGCGGCCTCGGCGGCTCGCTCGGTCGCCTCAGCCACGCCACGCTGGGCATCCCGCACGGCGAGCTCCGCACGGGCCCGGTCGTCGGCGTCGGGCAGCGCGGCGATGGCAGCGGCGAGCGCCTTCTCGGCGGCGGTCCGCTGTTCGACGCTGGCCGTGGCATCGAGGCCGGCGAGGCGGGCCTGCGCCTCCGAGACCCGGTCCCGCTGGGCGTCGCCGAGGGTGGCGAGCGACTCCTGGGCGTCACGCAGCCGGATCTCCGCGCCGATCACGCCATCGGCGGCGCCCTCGGCGTCACGCTGCAGGCCGGCCAGGGTCTGGCTGTAGTCCTTGCGGGCCTGGTCGAGGTTCTGCTGGGCGGTGAGGCTGTCCTCCTGGGCCTGCGCGAGGTCGACCTCGGCGTCGTAGACGCCCTGCATGGCCGTGCGGTATTCGTCGGAGTCGCCGGTGGCCTCACGGCGGGCCACGGCGAGATCCTCGGTGGCGACCCGGATCGCATCGACGGCATCGGCGGCAGCCACCTGGGCGTCGGTCAGCTCCCGCTCGGCATCAGCCACGCCACGGCGGGCATCGGCGACGGCATCGAGTGCGTCGGCCACGCCTTCCTGGGCGTCCCGCACGGCCCGCTGGGCCTCGGCCACGCCACGCTGGGCGTCCGCCACCTCGGCCTCGGCATCAGCCACGCCACGGCGGGCATCGTCCACCGCCTGCACGGCACCGACGTAATCCTCCTCGGCGGCGGTCACGCCACGCTGGGCTTCGAACACCGCGGTGGCGGCGTCGACGTTCTCGCGCAGGGCATCGGCGGCGGCCTTCGCCTCGTCGGCCAGGTTCTTCTGCTCGGCAGCGTGGGCACCGGTGGCACCAGCGGCGCCGCCGTTCGCCTCGGCGGACCGGTCCACCTGGTCGAGATAGTTGGGGAACACCGCCACGATGTCCTCGACGGCGACACCCTGCTCGGTCAGGTTGAACGCGAGCTGGCGGTACGCCTCGGCAGCGGCCGAGGGGTCGGACTTCGCCAGCGTCGCCAGGACCTGGTCGAGGTCGGCGAACTCGTTCTTGAGCTTGTTGACGTTGCCGTAGGCGGTGTTCGACCCCTTGGTCAGGTTCTCCCAACCGCTGTTGTCGAACGCGTCCGTGAGGGCGGTGACCTTGCCAGCCATCTCCTCGTAGCTGCCACCGAACGCCTCGACGATCCGCTGGCCATCCGACATGCCGGTGCCGAGCAGGGCCAGGTCGTCGGCCAGGCCCTCCGTGTCGAGGCCGGACGCGTACTTCGCCTCGAGCGCGCCATAGGTCTCGTTGTAGGCCAGCAGACCGGCGGCGGCGACGGCCAGGCCCCCGGCGAACTTCCCGAAGGTGCTCGACGTGCGGACGTTGGCCTGCCCGAGGCCCTCGGTCGCCTGCGTGGGCACGAGCAGGTCCTGGGCGTAGGCGGCGGCCTTGGAGCCGGCCAGCTTCAACAGCTGGCCCCCCTCGACCAGCTTCGGGAGCAGGAGAGCCGTGGCCAGCGTCATGCCGCCGACGCCGACGATCCCGGTCTGCACCGGGCCGGGGAGCTCGCCGAACGCGCCGGCCAGAGCACCGACCACCTCGGCGGCAGCAGCAGCCACCGGGAGCAGGGCCTGGCCGAGGCTCGCGGCGTTGTTGTCGATCTCGGCCTTCGCCCGCTTTGCAGCGTTGGCAGCGGAGTCGGAGGTGCGGCCGAAGTCGCCCTGTGCCGCCCCGGCGCCCTCCATCATCAGCGTGTAGGTGGCGAGCGCCTTCTCCTGCTGGGTCAGCTGGGCGGCGTTCGCCTTGCCGGTCTCGGTCAGCGCCTGCTGCTCGACCGCGGCGGCGTTGATCGTCGGCACGTACTTCTGGAGGGCGTCGTACTCGCCACGGAACGCAGCGGTCTGCGCCTCGATGATCGCGACCGGATCCTCGTTGAAGAACGAGCCGAAGTCGGCGGCCAGGGTGACCATCGACGTCGAGAGGTCGGCGGCCTGGGTCTTGCCCACGCCCAGCTGGGTGAACAGGTTGCCGAACGTCGAGGTGGCGTCGAGGGCCGCCCGCTTCGACAGGCCGATCCCCTGGTCGGCCGACTCGGCGTAGGCGAGCACGGCCGCCTGCGCCTCACCGAACACGGCCGCCGACTTCGACGTGGTCTCGTTGAGATCGCTCGCCGCCTTCGTGGCGTAGCCCAGCCCGAGAGCGGTGGCCGTGGCCACGCCGACACCGGCGCCGATGCGGATGTTGCTGAGCTTGTCCTCGAGCTCCTTCGCCGCCTTGCGCGACGAGTCGCCCAAGGACTTCTCGATCTCCCGGCCGGCAGCGTCCGCCTCGCGGCGCACCTTCGCCTTCGAGATCTCGATCTCGACCTCAGCGGTTCCGACGGTGGCCATAGCTCACCTCCTCTCAGTGCGCATGCGCCATCGCCTGCCGAGCCACATCGCGCAGCGACGGCTTCGACGGCGGGGCATCCCCCGGCCTCGGAAGGCTCAGGGGCTCGGGATCCTCACCACCGTTGACCACGACGATCTGCCTCCAGAGCAGGTCGACGCGCAGGGCGATGGTGCGGAGCAGTTCCTCGTTGCGGGTCCAGCGGTCCCGGTGGGCCACCTCGAGCGCCGCCAGCATCGTTCCGTCGACGTCGTCGATCTCCTCGAGACGCAGCGGGTCGATGCCGGTCAGGGCGCTCAGGCGGGCGAACTGCTGGACCCCTGGGGAGGGTCGGCGGCGGGAGCCTTGATGGGATCCCAGTCCTCGACGGTCTCGACCCAGTCCTCGAAGTCCGAGAGCTTGCCCTTGCCGCCGGTGGCGGCGGCCCAGAGCATGAGGAGCACCTGCTCCTGCATGCCCATGGTGGGCGTGGTGAGCCGTTCGGCTCGCAACTGGTGGACCGGGCGGCGTTCGACGACGGCCTCTTCGCCGTCGACGAACGTCACCTTGTAGGACTTGGCCGCCATCAGGAGCCGAGGGTGGCGAGGGCCGGGTCGTTCGACTGGATGATGTACGGCTTGTCGGCGCCGTCGGGCTGGAGGAGGGTGGCCACGATCGGCAGCGGCGCGAGCGCCGAACCGGTGAACGCGAAGTCCGTGGGGGCCTGGTTCTCGGTGCGGCGGTAGATGAACCGGTAGTCGTAGTCGCCGTCGGTGGCCTCGACGATGATGGCGCGCTCGTCGACGTCGCTGGTCTCGCCGGGCTCGTAGGTGTAGAGGCCGCCACCCGAGTCGGTCCAGGTGCCCGAGTCGCCCAGGGCGTAGAGGATCGTGTCGGCGTTCCACTGCAGGATGTCGTAGGACACCGTGGTGGCCGCCGCGCCCTTGAGGTTGCGCACGGCGTTGGGGAACGACTGCCACGACGAGACCGGGGTGCGGGCCTTGCCGAACGAGAACCGGGGGCCGGCGTCGGACCCGTGGCCGAGGTCGGTCCAGTCGTCGGTGTCCACGGCGACGTTGATCTCGGTGGGCTCGTCGGTGCCGACGGGGGCGGCGTAGACGTGGCCGAACCCGAACGAGCGGACTTCGGAAGCGGTGAGTGCCATGAGGGGCTCCTTGTGGTGGTGGTGATTCCAGGAGGCGGGCTCGCCTCGAGGTGGTGCGCCCGGTCAGGACCCCATGAGGGGGTGGTAGGTGACCTGGGCGTCGAACGTGTAGCGGGGCTTCGCCGGCGAGAAGGACTCGTCGGGCTGCCACTGGAGGCCGCCGACGGTCACGGCGGTGACCACGCCGAGGTCGTGGGTGCCGGTGAGGTTGGCGGAGAGGTGGGCGGCGAACGTGGCGGCCACCAGGCGGGCCGTGGCCTTGGGGCCGCCGAACACGTCGACCTGCAGCAGGGCCTCGTCGAGCCAGTGCAGGCGCTGGGGCGGGGTGCCGCCGATACGAGTGACTCGGATGGCGGGGAAGGTGGGGTTGGCCGGGAGGGCGCCGTAGATCCGGTCGTCGACGGTGTTCACGTCGTCGCTGTCGAGCGCCCAGGCGATGACCAGGGCCTCGATGTCGGGCAGGACGTGGGCTTCCATCAGCCACCGCCCTTCGGGGTGATGCGCAGCCGGAACCCGGCGCGGAGGGCGCCCCGGCGCAGCGGCGCCTTCGGGGCATGGCCGGCGCTCCCCCACTCCACGAGGTGGCCGTAGGGCATGGCGGTGTAGGCCCGGGCGGAGATGCCGTCGGGGGTGGCCTCAGCCTTGGTGGCCCGGTACGACTTGGCCAGCCGGCCGGTGCGGCGGGGTGCGATCTCCGCGGCCGCCTTGGCCACGGCCCTCGCACCGGCCTCGACGTGGCGCTTGGCGGCGGGGCTGGCCACGAGCTCGGCCACGCCCCGGTCGTGGATGGTGACCTTGCAGCCCATCAGGCGACCCTGCGGGCGTCGGCCTGCACGAACGCCACGGCACCGCCGGCCAGCGGGTTCACCGCTGCCCACGGCGGCCCCTGGAACTCGAACGTGTCCTCGTTGATCGTGATGCGGTCCCGACCGGTGACCTCGGTCCCGGCGGGGAGGTAGATCACCACGTTCTCGGTCTGCTGGTCGGCGTCGCGGGTCGACTCGCTGGCGTTGGCCTGGGTGAGCCAGCAGCGCACCGTCGAGGTCGTGGTCTCCTCGGTCGGGACGTTGTAGTCGTCGGGGTCGCCGTCGGTGACCCGGACGAGGGTGCCGGTGAGCACCAGGAAGGCGTCGACCATCACGCTGGCACCACCTGGCGGGATTCGTCCACGAGCTGGCGCATGGACGCCGGGCGGCGCCGGGCGGCCTGGTAATGGCGCAGGAGCCCAGCGGACGCCGGAGAGCCGATCACGCGGGTCTGGCGGGGCTGGGGCGGGTGCCACAGGTGCACGAGGTCGTCGGGTCCGCGCCACGGTGCACCGACCAGGGTGCGCAGGGCGAGCCCCCACGCCTGATCCTCCTGGCCCCAGCCGACGAAGCGGGGGTCCGGGGGCACGTCGAAGAGCACATCGCGAGCGAGCACCACCAGGGTCCCGGTCTCGTTGCCCCGGTACGGCTTGCGGTCCTGGGTGTTGTCCTCCGACAACGCCAGCCCGCGCCAGTCCGAACCGGTGAGGACCTGCACCGTCGACTCCTTCGAGAGCCGGTGGATCAGGGTGTGCGGCACGGCCCAGCCGTTCTCGGTGGCACGCTCCACGGCCTCGGCCGGGTCGCACCACACGTCGGCGTCGGCCACCACCAGGACGTCCCCAGAGGCCTGGCGGGCGCCGTCGAGGATCGCCGCCGACCGGTTGAAGGGGCCAGGCGGGCAGGAGCCGGGCACGATCTCCCACTCGGGGTGGGCCTCGGCGAAGCGGGCACGCACCCACGACCAGGCCTGACCGCGCCACGGGTCTCCTGCGGCCCACGGGACCACCACAGAGACGGTCACGGCTTGCGCCCGAGGAGGGTCACGCCCGAGGCGGTGTTCCACCGCTGCATGTCGGTCATGGCGGGCACCTCCAAGGTGGGGACGGGGACGCCGGCCTCCCGGCAGATCCAGGCGACCATCTCGGCGAAGTCGCCGACGGTGCCCTGCTCGAGCACCTCGAGCCGACGGAACACGTGGGCGAGCCCGAAGGCGGTCACGTTGAAGAAGTGGGCGGGCGCCTGGTGGACGGGCTGCAGGAACGCGCCCTCGACGTAGACGTGGCCACCGGGGCGGAGCACCCGGACGATCTCGTCGGCGTAGCGCTGTGGGTCGGTGACGTGCTCGATCACGGCCTGCGAGAGCACCAGATCGAACGTGGCGTCGGGGAACGGGAGGGCCAGGGCGTCGGCCTGGACGGTGTGGTTCGGGTGGGAGACGATGTCGAGGCCGATCACGCCGGGCCTGGTTCGGCCACCGGCGCCGCAGTCGAGGATCGGGCCCGGCGACTCGGCGGCGAGCTCGCGGAACCTGTGGGGGTACTTGTTCACGCCCTCTGGCGCTTGGCGATCGACTTCCTGGCGGCCTCGCTGCCCCAGCTGTGATGCCACTTGTGCTCGACGAACACCCATGGGCAGGTGGTGCGGGCGCCGGCCTTCGCCTTCTCGAGGTAGTGGTGCGGGTAGAACGCCCCGGGCGGCAGCACCAGCACGTCGGGGCGGTTCGGCAGGGTCTCGGTGGCCACGCCTGGACCCGACAGCCATGCGTCGCCCCCGCCCTCGATCGACGCCCGCGCCTTGGCGATCATCTCCTCGAAGGCCGGGTGGCCGGCGCATGCGCCCAGGACGGCGTCGGGCACCGTGGTCTCGTCCTCCCAGGCGGCGAACGCCGGCAGGTGCAGCAGGGGCTCCAGGGAGCGGAAGGGCTCCACGTCGGAGTCGAGGTAGACGCCGCCGTGGGTGAACAGGGCCTCGAGGCGGATGAGTCCGGCCTTCTGGGCGCCGTTCTGGCACCGGGGCCACAGGTCGGAGGTGAGCGGGAACGCAGCGGGGTCGACGGGCTCGCGGTAGGTGCGGAACTCCCAGCCGGGGTGCAGGGCCTGGGCCTTGCGCCACCAGGCCTCGACCTCGTCGGTGGTCTCGGTGGGGACGGTGCGGTGGAGGATCCGGGGGATCACGGTCTCGCCGAGCGGTCGGCCATCGACCACCTGGCGTGCCTCGCCGAGCAGGGAGCGCACGTCGTCGGCGTTCCACCGGGCGGCGACGTAGCGCTGGTGGCGGGCCTCGTTGGCCTTGCGGATCGGGCTGGTCTTGCGGGCCTCGGGCGACTCGGGGTGCCAGAGGTGGAACAGCTCCGACGAGAGCCGGATCAGGGGCTTCCCGGTGAGCGTCTCAGCGGCGATGCGGAACGCCGTGTCCTCGCGCCCCCAGCCGACGAACAGCTCGTCGAACCCGCCGACGAGATCCCAGAGGGACCGGGAGACGACGACCGAGCAGGACACGGAGTCCTGCCAGACCCGCTCCACCATGCCGGCGGTGCGCCAGCTGCCCCGGTAGCCCTCGATCACCTTGCGGGCCCCGGCCTTGGAGAGCATCACCCGCTCGTCGTGGGTGACCACCATCTGGCCGGTGGCCTGGGCGAGCTCCACGCCGTTGCGGACGGCGTCGGCGTTGGCGATCACGTCGGCGTCGATGATGACGGCGACGTCCCACTCGCCGGCGGCGCGGGCGGCCTCGTTGATCGCAGCGGACCGGTTGAAGGGGCCGTCGAGCGGGCCCGGCGCTTCGTGGATCGTCCACTCCGGGTGGTCGCGCTGCCACCAGGCCTTCGTGAAGTCCCACAGCTTCTGGCGGTCGGCGTTGCCAGGGCGCCACGGGACCAGGATGACGACGTTCACCAGATCGGCTCGCACGGCAGATCGTCATCGCCGTACCCGAAGTCGGGCAGCACCGAGCGGGTGTCGATCGGCCCCCGGGTGGTGGAGATCGTGCCGATCCCCCGGAACGTCGAGGTGCCCATCGCAGCGTCGACCATGTCGGCCTCGGCGTCGGTCAGAGCGAACCCGACCGGCCACGCCGTGGTGAAGGGCCCGGCGCCGCTGCTCGAGGCGCCGGTGGGGTTGGCCCAGAGGCGGGCGGCCACGGCCACCACCACCTGGGGGATGCCGTCAGGGATGCCGCTCTCGAGGCGGCCCTCAGCGTCGACCCAGTTCTCGCCGGCCCGGGTACGGACCAGGGTCGATGCTGCGGCGAGGAGCGCCCGCGCCCGCTCGGTGTCGGTCTCTCCGGTGATCGAGATGCCCATCCAGGCAGCAAGATCGGTGACCGGAGCGAGCGCGGGCAGCCCCATGGCTCAGGACCCCGCGAGGGACAGCTCGACGGCCCGCACGAGGATCGGGTCGTCGGTGCCGTCCTCGGTCGGGACGAACCGGCCGTCGTCGTCGATGGTGCCCCGGTCCATGGTCACACCGGTGCCCATGAACGTGTCGGTGAGCAGACGGTCCTGCGGGGGGCCGCCGGCGGCCGGCGTGGGGTCGTAGTCCCGCAGCACCCGGAGGGACATGCCCTTGTGGGTGCGACGCTCGCCCCACGTGGCGCCACCAGGCACCTCGGGAGCGACCAGCGAGAGCACGAACGCCGAACGGTGGGCGGCGACCGCCTTGTCCGGGTCCATGCCCGGCACCGACACCGCGGTGAAGTTGGCGATGCGGCCGATGAGGGCCTCGCGCAGCGCCGTGTTGCCGGCGTCGCCGGTCGAGTCGAACCGGGTGAGCCGGTCCGAGCCGAGCAGGGCGAGCTCCACGTTGGAGCCCACCGCGAGGAACCGGCCACCGGCCGGGACGCTCGCCTTGTCGAGGCCGATCTTGCCGGCGAGGATCCCCAGGTAGGGGTCGTCGGCGTCGAGCGTCTCGGTGAGCTCGTAGTCGGCGGCGTTGATCTCGGTCGCCAGGGCGTCCTCGACCTTGCGGACCACCGAGTTCATGGCCGGAGCCGTGATCTGGGCACCGAAGTCCACGATGTCGAGCGTCATCTCCTCGTCGGAGACGCCGATCGCCTTGTAGACGTGGGTGTCGAGCGCGATGTCGACCTTGGTCTCGTCGAGGTTGTCGACGGTCAGGGCGGTGTTCGACCGCATGGTGCGGGTGCGGGCGGTGGTGTACGCCGGGACCTTGATCGACACCGTGTCGTTCTTGGCGCCCTTGAACGAGGGCACCGGGTCCTTCCACACGAGGCTGGCCAGGACCAGCTCCCGCTCGAGCACACCGAGCATCTGGCTGACGACCTGCTCAGCCTTCACGAAACTGTTCGCCACGGGAACCTCCTTGGGTCGTGGGTTGACCGCTGCGGCTCCGTGGCGGTGCCGTGCGGGGTTGCGTCAGAGGCGCGGGACCGAGTCGGCCAACGTGGCCGGGTCCAGCTCCGCGGGGTCCTCCGTGGGATCGGTGCCGCCCTTGAGGTCGGCCTCCGGTCGCCGAGACGGCGGGCGCTTGGTCCCGTCGCCGTCGTTGCCGCCGTCCTTGCCGTCGTCCGTCTTCTCCGGGATGGGGAAGTCGGCCAACAGGTCGTCGGCGTTGTCCTCGAGCTCCTCGCGGGTCTTGCCCGTGAGGCGCTTGATGTGGGCCGGCGTGAGCCCCTTCGCTGCCGCCACCTCGATCCGCATGCGCTCGACGCGCTCGCCCTCGAGGTCTTCCTGGAGCTTGGAGATCTGCTGGGTCAGCTGATCGACCTCGCCCTTGTTGTCCTTGCCGCCTCCGCCCTTGGACAGCTCGGCCACCTGGGCCTTGAGGTCCTCGTAGTCGGAGTACTTCGCCCGCTCTCGCTTGAGCCGGCGCTCGACGATCGCATCGACCTGGTCCTCGTTGAAGGTCTTGGTCTTGGTGGTGTCGGTGTTGTCGTCTTCGGTGCCCACGTGGGGTCTCCTGTTCCGGGCGCTTGAGCGCGGCCCGTTCGCGCTGCCTCGCAGGAAGCGAGTGATCGCTGGCGCCTACCGGTAGACCGGGTGGGTCTGGCAGTGGCAGCCGTCGTGGGCCTTGAAGGCGTAGGAGAAGTCGGTGCGGGTGGCGAGCATCGAGCAGAACTTGCAGGCCGTCCCGGAGGTGACCCGGCGCATGCCCTGGGCTCGCTCGTCGGCCTTCGCCGCTTCGACGATGGTGTCCCGGCCACCGTTGAGGGCGTGGCGGGAGCCGGCGGCAGCAGCGGTGCCCGAAGCGGTCACGGCGGCCACGTCGATGGCGGTCTGGATGGCGGTGGCCGCCTTGATGCGGACCGGGCCTTGGACGACCAGGGAGGTGCGGATGGCTTCGATGGGCGCGGGCGGTGCGGGCGGAGGGGTCCAAGCGGTGATGGGGGTGCCGAGCTCCACGGCCCGGAACCGGCGCAGGTACTCGCGGGCGAGGGCGGCGGAGTCGCCGTGCTTCTTGAGGACGATCGCCTGGGAGGCGGTGAGCCAGCGGTCGACCGTGGCGTCCAGGTTGCGGGGGTCGAGCAGCGGCCAGACCTTGAGCAGGTCGGCCACCACCTCGGCGGAGATCTTGGCCTGGGCGAGGCGGTGGGCCTCGGTGAGCAGGGCACCAGCCCGGGTGGGCACTACGGGCCCTCGAGGACGAGCGCATCGGCCTGGGCCTTGATGTCCGCAGCGTTCCCGGCGGCTGGTTCCTGCGCACCCGCCAGCTGGCCCAGGAGCTGGGTGAGCCCACCGCCCTGCTCGGCAACCAGGTCGCGGGCTTCGTCCACGTCCTGGTCTGTGAAGCCCGGGACCTTCTGCCACAGCAGCTCAGCCGGGAAGCCGAGCATCTGGGCCATCTTGCCGAGCGCATCGACGGCCTGGGCGAGCGACCGGATCGAGGTGTCGGCCCAGCGGACCTGGGCCATGAAGTCCTCTGCACCGTCGTTGTTGCCCGAGACGTAGCAGGCGAGGCGGATCAGCTGCTCGTGGGCCTCCCCGAAGGTGTGCTTGCGCTCGTCGGACTTGGCGGTCTGCGAGGCCTTGGCGGCGGCCAGGGCCTCAGCGGACAGGTTCGCGAGGGTGCCGAGCATCTCGAACGCCGGGGTCTGCGACACTGCGGCGAGCACCGCGAGGTCGGAGTCGTGGGCCTTGATGAACCCGTCGAGCGGGCTGGCCGGCAGCGACCCGAACTTGGTGTCCTTGTCGGTGGCGGTGAGGAAGTCCTCCACCTTGAGCCGCATCTTCACCTGGTCGACGGTCTCGCCGGTGGCGGCGGCCGAGGCCGGGACGTCCATGCCGGCGATCGTCCGGACGATCCAGGATGCGAACCGCTGGACCACGAGCCGGTCGAACGCGGTCTGGTCGATGCGGCCCAGCACCGGGATGAACGGCTCGATCTCGCCGGCAGAGCGGCCCTCGAGGTCGAACCGGTTGCAGTAGCGCACCACCGGGCAGACCCCGATGCCGTGCTCGAGCATCGTCACCTGCTGGCGCTGCGGGTCGTCGCCCAGGTCCTTCAACACCAGCGTGTAGGTGTGGGTGGCGTCGTACACGGTGAGCTCGTGGCCGGCCTTCACCTTGCGCACCCGCAGCGCGTACACCGGCCACTCGTCGTCGGCCGGGTCCTCGTAGACCGCGAGCATCTCGCGCGGAGACACACCCCGCAGCTTCGGCATCGCCTTGCCCGTGAGGATTCTGCCGGGCAAGCAGGTCGCGTAGGCGATTCCGTAGCCAAGCGCTCCTCGATGGATCGTCACCTGGCGGGCGTCCATGCCGTTGGCCTGCCAGATCTCCCAGCCCGTCGAGTCCTTCGGGGCGTCGGGGCGCCGGTAGCCCTCCACGTAGAGGGTCTGGGAGACCGAGCCCACCACCAGGTCCCCCCAGGGGGTCTGGGCCCGGGCGGCGAGCTCCCGGTACTCCTGGGTGGCGTGACGGGGTCGGTGGGGGTCGTCGTGGTCCCAGCGGAGCCAGCCGTCGATGCGGTCGAGCTTCTTTCGCTCGGTGCGCCACTTCGGGAGCAGGTTCTCCTTGATCAGCGCTGTGACCTGGGAAGCGGACATCACCATGGAGCGCCTCCCTTCACACGACCACACCGGATCGTTCTTCTCGGCCCTTGTTGAGGACCACGCTTCGCAACATGCGGGCGCCGATCATGCAGACGCCGGCGTCGACCTTCTTGGCCGACGAGCGGGTCTCCTTGCCGACAGACACGCCCCACCGGTTCGGCCGGCGGCGCAGGTTGTGGACGTGGCGGGCCAGCACCGGATGGCCGTCGTGGGTGAACAGCCGGTCACGGATCTCGGCTTCGACGAGCTCGGCGGCACGGGTGAACTCCATCACCCGGGCCCGCATGTCCCAGGCGATCACCTGCGGGTCCTTCCCGCCGGTCACCGCGTGGACCTTGAGCCGGTCCCCATGGCGGCGGGGCCACTCGATCTTCACGAAGGACTCCCACTCGGCCACGTCGGCGAAGAACGCCACCACGTTGAAGCGGTCGAACGCCCGGTCCACGGTGGCGTCCACCTCGGCCACGGGGACCACGGAGTCGGCCACGGCAATGTCTGGCTCCCAGACCTCCACGGTGAACACGTGGCCATCGGACACGCAGCACCCGACGAGGGCCGTGGTGTCGGAGGACTTCGAGCCATCGAAGAACAACACGACGGCCTCGTCGGCGGTGACGGAGCGGGCAGGGTCGGCGAGCAGCGCCCAGGCCTCGGGGGTGGTCCAGGCGTCCTGGGCCACCGTGGGCTGGTTGAGGTACTTCCGCTGCGAGTCGTCAGGCCTCGACGACGGGGTCCAGATGCGTTCCATGATCGGCCGGACGTTCACCCGGCCGTCGGGGCCCCGCTTCCAATCGCAGTCGGCGTAGACGTGCTCCAGAGCTGCCCGGAGCGAGTCGGGGTCGGCCATGTCGGTGTCAGGCGGTGCGATGCGGGCGTCGTAGAGGATCGAGGTCTCGCCCTGGGTGCGCCCCTCCTCCTGGGCCACCCAGGCATCCCACGTGGACTCGGCCACGGTCTCGGCACCGGGCACCCAGGCGTTCGAGGTCTCGAGCATGCGGGACCCGGACTTCGCCAGGTTGTCGGCGAGAGTGGCCGCCAGGTCGGGGCCGCCGTTCGCCGGGCGCCAGTGCTCGGTCTCGTCGCCGACGATGAACGAGGCCTCGGCGCCCTCGGCCGCGGTGGCCGAGCTGGTGATGACCTCGAGGGTGCCCTCGGGCAGGCGGTAGTAGCGGGTCTTGCCGGGGTCGAGGCCGTGGGCGTCCACCACCGCAGAGCCCTTCGGTGCGAAGGCCCGCACCATGCGCATCGTGTTGGCGGTCTGCGACTCGGCCGTGGCGGCGATCTGCACCAGCGGCATGTCGACCGGCCGGCCCAGGCACCCGCCCGGCCGGCGATCGTCGAAGCGTTCGAGCCGCACCGGGGCGCACAGCTCGATCAGGGAGAGCACGGCGGCGAACGGCGACTTGCCGGACCCCTTGGCCAGGCGGCGGACGCCGTGGCTGAACAGCCAGGCTCCGTCGTCGTCGACGGCGTACCACCAGAGGAGGAACGTCAGCTGGTCGGCGGTGAGTCGGAACGGTGACCGGGCGCTCGGGCCGTTGGGCTGGATCAGCCACGTCTCGGTCCAGGCGGCGGCCTCGAAGCCGAGCGTGCGGATCCCGGCGTCGAAGTCCCACGCCGGGAGGGTTGTGAGGCGGCTAGCTGGAGTGGCGGGCGAGGCGAGCGCGGTACTCGTCGAGCTCGGAGACATCGGCGGGCACCTCCTCGGCAGACGGACGCTGCAGCTCGAGGCGAGCCCGGCGTCGATCGCCCTCGGTGACCATCAGCGACCCCATGGCCTTGAGCCACGCTCCCATGGCCGCTCCGGTGGGCGGTTCCCCCGTGTTGAGCTCCCGGCTCATCGACTCGGCGATCAGGTAGGCCGTGGCCCAGTCGGAGTCCTCGTAGAAGGTGCTCTGGCCGGAGGTCTTGAGGCTGTCGAACCAGCGGGTGGCGACCGGGTGCCAGTCCTGATCGGCGTCGGGCGGGACGACGGTCTCGGCCCCGGGAGCCTTGGTGACCTGGACCCCCTCGGGCTTGTTCACCCGGCGGCGCTGATCTGACCGATTCGGCGGTGGTCCGGGCATCTTCACCCCCTACGG
>CAYLWW010000020.1:0-19588 GCA_964387585.1 uncultured Candidatus Midichloriaceae bacterium | reverse complement strand
CTTCCGCTCTCTTCTTTCAACTTAAGCCAATTATAAATAGTAGAACAGGAAATAGCGAAAACTCGACAGGCAGAGCTCTTACTACCTCCTGCCTCTATAAATCTTAGGACTTTCTTACGTAAATCTAATGAATATAACATTCATTATTTATATCAATTATTCATATTAATGTCAACTGGAATGACTATAACAGTGCTATATATAGTGAATTAATTATATTATCTCTTCTGAATAATATCCCATTTTACTCATAACAGATATTAATTGCTCAGTGTTTACTGGTTTGGTTAAAGTAGTCTTAGCACCTAATTGAATAGCTAATTCTTCAAATTTTTTATTATTCTCTGAACTTATGATAATAACTGGTATATCAGCATTGAGCGGGTTAGATTTTATAATATTGAGTAACTCGATTCCACTCAGATTAGGCATATTATTATCACTTATAATTATGTCTATTTTGCTTGATTCTATTTTTGATAAAGCTTCATAACCGTCTGCTGCCTCATCTATACCAAAACCCAATTTTTTAAGAACATAGCTTATTGATTTTCTCGTATATTCACAATCATCAACTAATAAAACTGTGTAAAACATAATAACATTTTGAGTAAAGCATTAAAAAATGCCTAAGTTATATATCATATTAATGTTAATGAGTATTTTGCTTTATGTAATCAATCAAGCTGGTAATTGTAGATACTTTGATATTATGTAATTTAGCAAAAGTTATTAAATCATCTCTACGTGCCATAGTTCCATCATCATTAATTATTTCACATATCACTGCTGCTGGTGTTAAGTTAAGTAATTTAGCTAATTCTACTGAAGCTTCAGTATGACCAGGACGCTCTAACACACCTCCTGAATTTGCAATTATCGGGAATATATGGCCAGGAATTTTAATATCATTCGGGGTGGAACTAGGGCTTATAACCACTTTTATGCTGTAAGCTCGATCTGAAGCAGAAATTCCAGTGCTTATTCCTCTAGCTGCTTCTATAGACATAGTAAAAGCGGTATCGGATTCAGAACTATTTCTCCGTGGTTGAAGATCGATCATAAGCCTTTTAGCTATAGAATCAGCTATAGCTAAGCAAATCAAACCACGGCCGTGTTTAGACATGAAGTTTATTATTTCAGGAGTAATATAATCGGCTGGAATAATTAAATCTCCTTCATTTTCACGTTCTTCACCATCTAATAGAATACACAGTTTTTTGTTTTTTAAACTAAGCAAAATATCTTCTATAGAATCAAACATGTTTTATTAATCTCACTTTATTTTATACATTACACAATATACATAAAAAAAATGAAAAATCAAAAACAATGCAAAGTATTTTAGATTATATTCCGTATATAAATATACCTGATTTAGATGCAGCTTTGATAGTTTCAACTTGATTTAATATAAGAGAAAATTCAGCTTCTAAAGCAATACCTCGTAAACCATAACGATGTAAATTTGCTATTGTATTAGGCCCAATGCAAGGTAAGTCAATTCTCTTATCTTGATAAGGTTTACATACTTTTATTAGTATGGGTGATTCTTCTCCTTTTTGTTGAATTTCCCCACAACGTTTGATTAATTCATCAGTTCCTTCTGCCGCTTCTACACCTAATACAAGGCCACCTTGTATTACCAAGGCTTGCCCTACATCAAACTGAGCTATTCCTTTTAATACTTTTACACCTTTATACATATCTTCTTTAGCGCTTTCATCAATGCTTACTTCAGGAGTTAAATTTCCTTTCTTTACTATTATTTCTGTAGCTATCTGTTCTGGAGGAATTATAGTGAATCCTTCATTTTCAAAAAACCTTATTATAGTTCCCAAGATTGAATTATCACCTAACCCACCTCGCACTAACATTGCAAACAGTTTAGCTCCCTTAGCATCCAAAAGTAATTTTGATATGCTTGTACGCTTCACTTTTCCTGCAAGAACTATATAGCTAACACCTAGTTTTTTAAGTTTATTTATTATTTTACCTACTAGATGTAATGGAAAAGTTTCATAATTTATATCAGTAAATAATTCAGAGGATGTCTGATTTTCAAGTCCAATAATATGACACTCGATACCTTTGATAACACAAGAATCAAATACTTGCCTCGGCAGCAAACCCTTACCTGCAAAAACTGCAATTTTATCTATACACTGTATTTTGCCCATCTACATACTTTAACTAATGTTATTATTTTAAGATATTAAAAAAACTTTTATACTTAATCATTTTCCTCATTTTCGCGCTCATCCTTATCTAACCAAGGTGGCAAACATATTGATCTTACACTATTGTCTCGTAAAAAAGATATAATTTCCGCTACACTTTGAATATGACCATACTTACTCATAACTAATTCCACTCTTTTGGCAAAGCTTTCATAGTGTTGTGCTTGACCAAATATTTCTTTAAATGCATGACGAACAGCATGTATTTCAGCGCGAGCAAAATTCCTCCTCTTCATTCCGGTAATATTAATTCCTAGTAAATTAGCTCTTTTACCAGCTGCGCTACCATAAGGTATAAGGTCCTCAACTATAGCACTAACCCCACCAACAATTGCATGAGCTCCAATGCGTACAAATTGATGTACTGCCGATAAACCACCTAATATTGCATAATCACCTACTGTAACATGACCACCTAATGTAGCATTATTAGCTAATATAACATTATTACCAACTATACAATCATGAGCAATGTGAGAGTTTACCATAAACAAGCAATTATTCCCTATAGTGGTTTTCATATTTCCTTGCTTAGTACCAGGATGAATAGTAACATACTCCCTTATTGTATTGTTCTTGCCAATAATTACTTCAGAGTTCTCACCATCATACTTTAAATCTTGAGGAATATGACCTATTGAAGCAAAAGGATATATTTGCGTTTCCTCACCTACATAAGTTCTGCCGTCTATACATACATGCGAACAAAGCTTTACTCCTGCAGCTAACTCAACGTTGTCGCCAATAACACAAAACGGACCAATCTCTACGTTTGGTGCGATTATTGCCTTATCGCTGACTATCGCAGTTTTGTGGATCATAATTAATTTTCCTATTATGTTTTTAATCTAAAGATCAATTTTTTTAATATAAATTATAGAGACTATTCAAAGCAGCGCTATTATCATTAGATTAATAAAAAAATAATATTTTTTATAGATCATAATTCTTTTTACCTTACAACTAAATTTTATTTATCTACCATCATAGCAGAAAAAACCAAATCTGATACGCGATTACCATCTACTAACGCTTCACCTTTCATCTTCCAAACATTAGAACGAGATCGTAATATTTGTACATGCAAATGCAAAGCATCTCCAGGTACTACTGGCTTTCTAAAATGAGCGCTTTCTATCGATATAAAATATATAAGCTTTTTGGATAATGCTTCTTCTATTAATTCTTCTTTTAAATCAGACATCACTAATACTACTGCAGCCTGAGCTAAAGCTTCCACTATAAGTACCCCAGGCATAACAGGATAACCAGGGAAATGGCCACTGAAAAATTGTTCATTAATAGTAACATTTTTTAATGCAATTATGCTATTACCGTGATCGATTTCTATGACTTTATCAATAAGCAGGAAAGGATACCTATGTGGTAATAATTGCATAATTCGTAAGATATCCATATAATAAGCGTAGTTAAATTTTTCGTTTATTTTACAGTAACTATATTAAAGCTAACTGAGTTATACAATAGATAAATTAGTAAAAACCTAAATTTTTAGCTTAAATAGAAAAATTTAAAATTTAATATAGTTTGTATTTCAAGTAAATGACTCTAAAAATACCAGATAAATCAATTATTCTTTTTCTTTACTGCATTCTTTAAAAATACCGATTGCCTATGCCATTGCTGTATATTTACAGCAGGGGTACCCCCCAGGCTTGCATTATCTATTACATCGTTCATTACACCGCTTTGTGCTGCGATAACTGTTTTTTCTCCTATGTGAACATGACCAACGATACCTGCTTGTCCCCCTATCATAGTTCCACTGCCTATGACTGTACTACCAGCAATTCCAACCTGAGCTGCTATAAGGCAGTTTTCATTAATACAAACGTTATGAGCAATTTGAACTAAGTTATCTATCTTAGTATTTTTTCTTATAATAGTATCATCTATTGAGCCACGATCTATACAGGAATTGGACCCTATTTCTACATCGTCTTCTATTATAACTCCCCCTAATTGAGGGATTTTTAATATCTCTTTTTTACCTAAAGCAAAACCAAATCCATCACTACCAATGCGTACACCTGGATGTATTATACATCTGTCTCCAATTATACAATGAATTAAAGTAGAATTAGGACCTATACATGATTTATTGCCTATGACTACATCATTACCTATATATGCATTAGCCATAACCCTACATCCTTCACCTACTTTAGCATTGCGTCCTATATAAACCCCTGGCTCTATATAACAACCAGAACTTATTTCGGCACTTTTATCTATAAAAGCTGCAGGAGATATATATTCTCCTAGTTTTTCTATATATTCTTCTAACAAATCTTGATAGAAAACATTTACTAACTTAGCGTAAGTTAGATGAGGGTTACTAGTTACTAATAAAACCATATTGTTAGGAGCAATAGCTAAATCTGCTTCATTTATTACGCATGCTCCAGCATTACTAGTTTTTAGATGTTCTCTATATTTAGGATTTGCTAGAAATGTTATTTCACTAGGATTTGCATTATTTATAGTAGCTATTCCCGTAATTAACAGCTCACCATTTCCTATTACCTCACATTCAACTAAATCAGCTAATTGGTTTATTATATATGGGCCTTTATTTAAAAAAAACTTGTTGGATACATGCATATATAAAGAATATTTTCTCAATTAATTTAAATGCTATAAAAAGAAAAGCTGATTTTAATTTTAGTAAATATTTTTACCGAAAAACTTAAATGTAGTTTATTATAGCTGTAAATTAGTACTATTAAAGTGAATAAAACTAATATACATATAGCATAATTAATTTTATTTATAAAATATTAAGTTCAGTTAAATAAAAATATTACATAAATGATTAGTACTGTACTGAGATTAAAAAAAATTAGCAAAAATTTTACCCAAAGCAATGTAACACAGGAAGTGCTAATTAATGTAGATTTGAAGGTAAGTCGTGGTGAACTAATATCAATAATAGGTCCATCTGGGTCAGGTAAGAGTACCTTGCTTCAAATATCTGGATTACTTGAAAATCCAACTTCAGGTCAAATTAAAATAGATAATCACGAATGCCATAACGCTAGTGATAAAAAAAGAACTTTATTGCGTAGGAAGTATCTAGGATTTATTTATCAATTTCATCATTTACTTCCTGAATTCACAGTGCTAGAAAATCTTCTTTTGCCACAATATATAAGTAATATAGATCGTAAAATAGCAAAAAATAATGCAATATCAATATTAGAAGAAGTGGGATTATCAGATAAAATTTCAAACTTAGCTACAGAATTATCAGGGGGTGAGCAACAAAGAGTTGCTATAGCAAGAAGTATTGTAACTAAGCCTAAGTTAATATTAGCAGATGAACCTACAGGAAATTTAGATGAAGATAATTCAAACAAAGTAATAGATTTATTTATGAATGAGGTTAAAAAGCATAATAGCTCAGCGATAATAGTTACTCATAATCTAGAATTAGCCTTAAAATCAGATCGTGTACTAATGTTGCAAAAAGGAACATTATCTCCGTTCGAACATTAAAATCAAAGTTGAAAAACTGATAAAAATACAACTCTTCAGTTAATGACAGAAAATTTAAACAATTCTAAAAAAAGCGAAATCGATAAATCTGCTTCAAGGGAGTTAATTAACCCAGAAGCTAAACCAGATGATTTTAGCATTAGACCTAAAACTTTCAAAGATTTTATAGGGCAAAATAATTTAAAGAATAACCTAAATATATTCATATCTGCTGCTAAAAAAAGGAAAGAGGCATTGGATCATGTATTATTTTATGGTCCTCCTGGATTAGGAAAAACTACTTTATCACAAATAATAGCTAATGAATTAAATGTCGGTATGAAATCCACTTCTGGACCAGTTTTAGCGAAAATAGGCGATCTAGCAGCTATATTAACGAATCTAGAGTCAGGAGATATATTGTTTATTGACGAAATACATAGATTAAATACTGCAGTTGAGGAGCTATTATATCCAGCTATGGAAGATTTTGTAATAGACTTGATAATAGGGGATGGTCCTACCGCTAGAACGGTTAGAATAAATTTGCCTAAATTCACTTTAGTAGGTGCAACTACTAGGCTGGGATTACTTACTAATCCTTTAAAAGATCGATTTGGAATACCTGTCAAATTAGATTTTTATTCTCATGATGAATTAAAGCAAGTTATATTGCGTTGTGCTAATAAGCTTAATCAAGAAATTACTGCAGAAGCGGCTTTAGAAGTAGCTATAAGATCAAGAGGGACTCCCCGTATAGCAATAAGATTATTAAAAAGAATTCGTGATTTTGCCCAATTTAGTAATAATTATACTATTACTAAACAATTAGCTGATGAAGCACTTAATAAACTAGGCATAGATTCATTAGGTTTGGATATACTAGATTATAAATACATAGAGTACATTTTTAATCATTATAATGGTGGACCTATAGGTATAGAAACGATTTCCGCAGGTTTATTTGAAGATAGAGACACGATAGAAGAAGATATTGAACCATACCTTATGCAGATAGGGTTTATTAATCGTACTCCTAGAGGTAGGGTTCTAACTGAAAGTTGTCGCTTACACTTAACGTTAAGCAAATAGATGGTTTATGAGTAAAATTACTTGTATTGTGCTAATTTTTTAACATATTGGTTGATTATCAAAACATGAATAACGTTAATCTTAAAACAGCTATATTTTGGTTTCGTCAGGACCTAAGATTATCTGATAATCCAGCTCTAATGGAGGTATTAGAAGAGTATTCAGTTATTCCAATTTTCGTTATGGATGAAGAGGACCCATTTAAAATGGGTAGCTGTTCTAAGTGGTGGCTTTATCATTCGCTAAAGTTATTAGACAATTCATTGCAAAATAATTTAAATGTATATACTGGTCAACCTTTAGCGATACTTGATAAAATTGCTAAAGAGAATAATGTTAGCGCGATTTATTGGAATGGATGCTATGATAAATATAATATTGATTGCGATAAGAAAATAAAATTATTTTTTCAAAATATAGGAATTGAGTGCAAAAATTTTTCTGGTAATTTGTTATGGGAGCCTTCTCAAATTAAGAATATTAGCGGTAACTACTATAAGGTATTTTCTCATTTTTATCGTAATGGTTGCTTGAATTCTACTAAGCCTAGATTCCCTATAGGCCTTCCTACTGCATTCAATTTAAAGAAAGATTTGAATAACACTATATCAATTGATGATTTAAACTTACTATCAAGCCATAATTGGTATAAAAAACTTGAAGGAATTTGGGAATTTGGAGAAAAAGCTGCACAAAAAAAGCTAAGGAATTTTTTAGAGAATGGAATAGAAGATTATAAAGAAAAAAGGAATTTCCCTTGTTTCGATGGAGTATATAAATTATCGATGCATATTCATTTCGGGGAAATTTCAGTGCAGCAAATATGGTATGCAGTACAAAAATATAGAGAACAAGCTGTAAATAAAGAAGGTATAGATTGCTTTTTAAGCGAGATTGGTTGGCGAGAATTTTCCTACTACTTATTATATCATTTTCCAGAACTACCTAATGAAAATTTTCAAAAAAAATTTGATTCTTTCCCTTGGAATAATAATAAGCATTTATTAAAAGCTTGGACTCAAGGAAAAACTGGATATCCTATTGTTGATGCTGGAATGAGAGAATTATGGCAAACTGGAAATATGCATAATAGAGTTCGTATGATCGTTGCATCATTTTTAGTAAAAAACTTATTAATACATTGGCATCATGGAAGGGATTGGTTTTGGGATTGTTTATTAGATGCTGATTTAGCAAGCAATAGCGCTAGTTGGCAATGGGTGGCAGGTTCGGGAGCTGATGCTGCACCATATTTTCGCGTATTTAACCCAATTTTACAAGGAGAAAAATTTGATCCTAATGGAGTATATACTCGTCATTTCGTTCCAGAAATAGCTAAATTGCCTGATGAATTTCTATTTAAGCCCTGGCAGGCGCCTGAATATATACTAAAATCTTCTGAAGTGACTTTAGGTCAATCATATCCTTTTCCAATAGTAGATTTAAATGATTCTAGAAAGATAGCTCTTGAAGGTTATAAAAATTTATAAAAGAAGGAAATTATATTATAAATATCCAAGAATGCTCATAAAAAAGCAAGAATAGATAATATATAAGTTAAATATATGTCTGGGTTTACTCCCTTCAATTTATAACTCAGGAATTATTATGGCACTGTTAACAAAAGAGGATAAGAAGAAAAAATCAAGAGCTTGTAAGTAAGAGAGTGGTAAATGCAATGCTTAAAGGATTTTAAATCATATCTGATAAATGCAGAAATAAACGAAAACGATTCAGCCTCAGATTTAATTTCATTGCTGCTATTTATAATTTGGAATTAATATAAAATCAGCTTCAAAATAGGTCTAATATCGAAAGGCTTTTTGGCATATTAAAGAAGAGCAAGAGAACGGGCATGGCCTTTGACAAACTTGATTTGATCTTCCTTAGCTTTATTCCGCTTACTTTTACTAAATTATTTAGTTTATTTTCTTAACACTACTATGCTCTAGATCTATAGATTCTGGTAAATTTACTCTTATTTCAAATTTTGGCAATATAGGAAGAATTATCAAAAAATGTATAAAATACCATATAGTTAAAATTTGTCCAATCGTTGTATAAGGCTCTTCTGCTGGTTTAGATCCTATATACCCTAATCCTATAAAGACTATCCATAATAACAAAGTAAAAAAACGAAATAATGGTCTATATCTAGCACTTTTGATATTTGATCTATCCAACCAAGGTAATATGAATAGTATAGCGATGGCGCTGAACATAGCTAATACACCACCAATTTTACTAGGTATTGAACGCAAAATTGCGTAGAAAGGTAAAAAATACCATTCTGGTACTATATGTGGAGGAGTAACTAATGGATTAGCTGGAATGTAATTATCTGGATGCCCTAAGCTGTTAGGACTAAAGAAAACAAAGAAAAAGAATATTAGAAAGAACACCCCGACTCCAAAAAGATCTTTTATAGTATAGTATGGATGAAATGGAATTGTATCTCTTTTAGATTTTACTTCTATTCCAGTTGGGTTATTTGATCCTGGAATGTGTAAAGCTACTATGTGCAAAAGTATTAGGGCTATTATTACAAAAGGTAATAAAAAGTGTAAAGCAAAAAAGCGATTCAAAGTTGGATTATCTACAGAATAACCACCCCATAGCCATATCACTATGTCATCTCCTATAAATGGAATAGCAGAGAATAAAGTGGTAATTACCTTGGCGCCCCAAAAACTCATTTGCCCCCATGGTAATACATACCCCATAAAGGCAGTAGCCATCATAGCTAAGAATATAAATATACCCAAAAACCATATAACTTCTCTAGGTGACTTATATGAGCCGTAATATAACCCTCGGGCTATATGCATATAAACTACTGCAAAAAACATAGATGCACCAACAGCATGACAATACCTTATTAACCAACCATAATTCACATTTCGCATAATATTTTCTACACTGCTAAATGCTAAACTTACATGTGGAGTATATTGCATAGCTAAAAATAAGCCGGTCAGTATTTGGATAACTAAAGATAAACCTGCTAATGATCCAAAATTCCAAGCATAATTAAGGTTCTTAGGTGCTCTATATTCTCCTAAATGCTTTAAAGAAGAAAATATTGGTAAACGTTGCTCTATCCAGCTTATTAATTTATGTGACATTTTATTAAATCAATCTTTATTTAATAGAATCATTTTTTTATTTTTTAATACTCTTAAATATCGTAACTATAACATCTTAGACTTGATTTAATAGCCATATAATAAAAATTATAAGCTAAATCTAACCTATCTTTATTTTACTATCATTAATAAAAGTATATGGGGGTACTAGCAAATTTTTTGGAGCTGGACCTAAACGTATACGGCCAGAGCTATCATATTGAGAGCCGTGACAAGGGCATAGTGAACCATCAAATTCACCTTTGCCATTAATTGGAACGCAACCAAGATGGGTACATACTGCTACTACTACTAACCATTGCTCTTTGCCTGGCTTAACCCTGACGCTATCAGCTTCAGGATCTTTAAGCTGGGAAATATCTACTGATTTGGCTTCTTCTATTTGCTTTGTTGTGCGATGAGTAATAAACACAGGTTGGCCACGCCACATAACTGTAATGCTTTCCCCTGACTTTACATTGCTGATATCTACTTCTGTAGTTCCGCTTGCTAGGACACTAGCATCAGGACTAAGAGAGCGTATAAAAGGTATAGCAGCTGTAGCTGCACCTATACAAGCAACAGCAGATGCTGCCATTACTACAAAGTCTCTACGAGAGTGAGAAGCATCATCTTTTTGGTTTAATGAAGACTCATTGCTAATTAAATCACTGTTTTCCTTATTTTCTTCTGGTTTACTCGACATAAGACTAACGTATAATGTGACATTGATTTTTATTTAAGTTTTAAAGCTTTATTATAACCACTTCAACACATCTTTTAATAATCCCAATACCACTTCTATTAAAATCAAATATATTATAATTAATTCTAAACGCGATGAGTGAGCATGTTGTAATTCTGTTGATAATATTTGGTACAATTCATGAATTATATCAAGTCTATCGTTTAATATTTGGATCCTTTGTTTAATGTCTAGAAATTTGATAGACATTTCATAGAAAGGCTCATATTTCGGCCTCTTCCAAAAAAAATCTGGAGTATCCAAAATATTACTATTTAAATTCACAAAGCTTCTTTCAGCAAATAAAATTCCAATTTTTTTAGCTAAGCTTTTGCGAGATAGAGAGATTTTACCAGTTGCTATTAATTCATATGGAATTTGCTTATTTTCTTCGATAGTTTTCTCTACTGAATCCTCAAATATGGATAGTTTTACTGATTGCGATAAACCGTAAGAGAAAGATAGCTTGATATGAGGATCATCGCTATTAATTATTATTTCATCACGTTCGGTGTCTATGTAAGTTTCATCTTCCTGAGGTGAAGTTACATAATTACAACGATCTACTACTAAAGAATCTGAAGGCTTGGATAAGTAGGTGGATAGTTGATTTATAATTTTAGATTCGCTAGCAACATCTAGACCCCAAAAAACTATACAACCGTAATTATAAATAAAAACATCTCCACTTAAATTTGTATCAAATGAATTAGCCTCTATATGAAGAACATCACGCCCGTATATTTTATGAGGCCGACCAGAATTAGTATAATCACTTGAAATTACAACTAAATTATAAGAATCGCCTATACAATATGAAGAACATTGCGTGTACATAAACCCTAACCTTAATCACTTAAATAAATTATCTACATAAAAATCAATAAATCTTATTACTAACAGAATCAAATATCCATTATTTACTAAATACTAATGAGACTTAAATTTCACTACCAATAGTCATCTGCATCTGCGCTACTACATAGTAAAGCAGAATAGAGCTCCAGTAACATAACTAAGTTTTAAATACTTAACGTAATTGCTTACTAAATTTTTACTATATTTTTCAACTTATATTAAGATTTTAGTTAAAAAGGTATTTCATCATCCATTTCTTCTACTAAAAATCGGGAAGAATTATTATTTTGCCCCTTTCCTGAATTCTCAGTAGAATGACTAGCTTCTTGTTCAGACCCACCATAACCGCCTTTATTTTCAAGAAGCATCAAAATGCTATTATAAGACTGTAGTAAAACCTCTGTTATGTATTTTTCAGTATTACTTTGATCAAGCCAACGCCTTGTTTGTAAAGAGCCTTCGATATATATTTTATTCCCTTTCTTTACGTAACGCTTTACTATATCTACTATTTGAGGAACGAAAACTACAACTTTATGCCATTCAGTTTTTTCTTTTTTTTCTCCTGTATTTTTATCTTTCCAAGTTTCTGATGTTGCAAGGGGAAAACTCACTATCTCTTTTCCATCTTGTGTTAAACGGATTTCTGGATCTTTACCTACATTCCCTATTAAGATCACTTTATTCAATGTTCCAACCATTATGCGTATTTTTTTATTAAGTTACTGAAAATAATTATAGAATTTTAGTTAAGCTTTTATTTTTTAAAATTAACCATCACCTGATTATAGCAGAGCTATAATTGATTTTTAATTTTTAATAATACACTCAAGCAAGATTATAAACTAATATATGTTAAAGAAAAGAGTATTTTTTAGTTTTACTACAGGGTTATTATATAATCAACAAATTCAAACTATAAATTTTGTTTTATAAGAAAAACATTATTCATAGTAAATTATCGTTGAGCTAATTAAGCTAGGAATCATCAAAAAATATTAGCATAGGCTTAGTAAAAAAATAAATGATTTAGTCAAACTTTACTTTAACTTTAATATGATATATTTTACATAGCGAAAGCTTAATTTCTTTATTATATAACGTATTGTAAATATTAAAAAGCACATGTAACTTTTTAATATTTTTTATGTTGAACATTAGATAGTAATAATAAATTAATAGCAAATTAATAGAATAGTAAAATATGACTAACTATAAAATGACCACAGTTTTAACAATATTTCAGGTTTTTGTTGTACTTATACTAGTTCTGCTAGTATTTATGCAAAAAAATAATAGCGAAGGAGTAGCTAATCTTACAGGGAGCTCAGCTAATTCTATCGTTGGCAAAGACTTTAATAACATTCTTTCTAAATGCACTATGCTACTAGCTATATTATTTATGGCTAATAGCTTATTTTTAGCTAAGCTAAGCAATGATGAGTATAGAAGTGCGAAGAGCTTAATTCATGGTAACATGAATGATATAAAAAGCGAAAGCAATAAAGAAGATGATAAAGTGATTGATGTTCCATTATCAGATTGATTTCTTCAACTTACATACGATTTATATAAGGAAATAGATAAGAGATAGTGAAATAATGGTTATATTGTTTTTAGCTATTTTAAATCTAAATAGCGTAGATGGCGTCTTAACTGAAGAAATTTTAAAAATATAAAATTATAAAAAATATTGCTGTGATTAATAGCACGAAATTCATTTTTGTTACTGGAGGGGTAGTATCTTCATTAGGTAAAGGGATAGCTGTAGCTTCACTTGCGGCTTTGCTTCAGTCTAGAGGATATAAAGTGAAAATGCGTAAGTTAGACCCTTATCTTAATATTGATCCTGGAACGATGAGTCCTTATCAGCACGGAGAAGTTTTTGTAACTGAAGATGGTGCAGAGACTGATTTAGATTTAGGTCATTATGAAAGATTTACTGGAATTAACGCTGAAAGAGAAGATAGCATAACCACCGGTCAAATTTATTCTGAATTACTGAAAAAAGAAAGGAAAGGAGAATATTTAGGAGGTACAGTACAGGTAATTCCTCATGTGACCAACTTAATAAAAAATTTTATAAAAAGAAATTTAATTGGGGTGGATTTTTTACTATGTGAAATAGGTGGTACCGTAGGAGATATAGAAGGTTTGCCGTATTTTGAAGCTATAAGGCAGCTAGGTTATGAGATGGGTCAAGAAAATGTTGTATATATACATCTTACTTTGGTGCCGTATATCGCTTCAGCTCGAGAGCTGAAAACCAAGCCTAGTCAGCATTCAGTTAAAGAATTACGATCAATTGGTATTCAGCCTAATATAATTTTATGTCGAGCAGATAGAGATATACCTGAAGCTGAATTACAAAAGATTGGCTTATTTTGCAATGTTCCTCAAGAAAGAGTTATTCCAGCTATAGATTGCGATAATGTATATAAAATACCGCTAGCTTATCATAAAAATGGGTTAGATAAGGAGGTGCTGAAATTTTTTAAATTACCTTATGATAAAGAATCATGCCTATCTAAGTGGTATGAGGTGGCAGAACGCATAGATAATTACCGTAGTGAAGTAAAAATAGCTATAGTAGGTAAGTATAGTGAGCTTAAAGACGCTTATAAATCAATTATAGAAGCTTTTGATCATTCTGGGATAAACAATGACTGCAAGGTGGTAATTGATTGGATTAAAGCAGAAGAATTAGAACATATTAGCGATATTGCAAGTATTTTTAAAGATATTCAAGGTGTAATGATTCCAGGAGGTTTTGGTAATAGGGGGGTACTAGGTAAAATCAAAGCTATACAATATGCACGCGAAAACAACATACCATTTTTTGGAATATGTTTAGGTATGCAATTAGCTATAATAGAGTATGCTCGTAATGTTATAGGTATTCAAGATGCTGATTCTACAGAGTTTAACTTAAACTGCACTCCTGTAATAGCTTTAGTTTCGGAATGGTTGCAAGGAGAAGATATTCATAAACGTAGTACCGAAAGTGATTTAGGTGGAACGATGCGCTTAGGTTCTTACCCATGTAAATTATCAACTAATAGTTTGGCATATAAAGCTTACGAAGCAGGTGCAATGATCTTTGAAAGACATAGACACCGTTATGAATTTAATTTAAAATTTTTAAATTTATTTAAAGAGCATGGTATGGCTTTTAGCGGTCTATCTCCTAGCGAAGAATTAGTGGAGGTGATTGAATTGCCTAACCATCAATGGTTTTTAGCTGTACAGTTCCATCCTGAACTTAAATCACGGCTTTTTAATCCTCACCCTTTATTCGAATCATTTGTGAAAAATGCAATTAAGTATAAAAAATTAATTATATCGATACAATGAATTAAAGGTTATATTGATATTAAGTATAGAACTGGATAGTAAAATTCAATTTAAAAGCGTTATATGAGAATAAAAAAAAATAAATACTTGTTAATATTTTTTTATATTATAAGTTCTATATTTCTCTTAGCATCATTTTATATTTCCTTTATTTCTGCGTATTTTTGCATAGCAATAGTAATGTGGTTTTTACCTACATTGATATCTGTCATATTTGATAATAATAAAAATAAGTACTTATCTCTTATAATGTTGTTTTTTAATTTAGCTGGTATGATTCCATACGTTATTGAGGTCATTGCATTGCAGCAAGATTTAGATATAGCCTCTGTTGCAATGATGAGTAATAATAGTGTATGGTTACATGTTTACTCTTACTGCAGTTTAGGTCTTACGATATATTGGTTAATCCCCCATATATACTTATTTATAGCGAAAGAGCGATTTAAGGTTAAGTCAGAAGAAATAGAAATTGAGCTGTCTGAGTTAAAGAAAGAATGGGAAATAAAAATACATATATAGACTTTTACCAATAAACTTGAATATAACATATAAAACCTATATTTATGTCAAAAACTTATTCTTCCAATAGATCGGGAAATTATTTTTCTAATTCTGTTAAATCAAAGTTTTTCATTTTTTTATCTATATTTACTTTTTGCTTTGCTTTTTCTGATTTAGTTTTTATTTATTTATCGAAGTCATCTTATAATGGGGTTGTAACTGAAGATGCATATAATAAAGGTATTGAATATAATAAAGTGCTAGCGTTAAATGCTTTACAAAGCAAATTAGAATGGAAAGGTGATATTGTAGGACTTAAATGTCAGAGATATAATGCTAGGATACTTGATAAAAATAAAGAGTTAATGGTTAGAAATGAAGCTAGGATTTATTTAAGCGATAAACTTAATAAGGTGCTAGTAAATAATGAAGAATGTGAAATAAAATTTATGCTTACTGATAAGCATTCGCCAATAATGGGTGCTAATGTTAATGCTGAGTTGCGTCGACCTACTTCTGATAAGTATGATGCAAACATAAGCTTAAGCGAAAGAGCGATTTAAGGTTAAGTCAGAAGAAATAGAAATTGAGCTGTCTGAGTTAAAGAAAGAATGGGAAATAAAAATACATATATAGACTTTTACCAATAAACTTGAATATAACATATAAAACCTATATTTATGTCAAAAACTTATTCTTCCAATAGATCGGGAAATTATTTTTCTAATTCTGTTAAATCAAAGTTTTTCATTTTTTTATCTATATTTACTTTTTGCTTTGCTTTTTCTGATTTAGTTTTTATTTATTTATCGAAGTCATCTTATAATGGGGTTGTAACTGAAGATGCATATAATAAAGGTATTGAATATAATAAAGTGCTAGCGTTAAATGCTTTACAAAGCAAATTAGAATGGAAAGGTGATATTGTAGGACTTAAATGTCAGAGATATAATGCTAGGATACTTGATAAAAATAAAGAGTTAATGGTTAGAAATGAAGCTAGGATTTATTTAAGCGATAAACTTAATAAGGTGCTAGTAAATAATGAAGAATGTGAAATAAAATTTATGCTTACTGATAAGCATTCGCCAATAATGGGTGCTAATGTTAATGCTGAGTTGCGTCGACCTACTTCTGATAAGTATGATGCAAACATAAGCTTAAGCGAAAAACAAGATGGCCTATATATTGGCACATTTCCTTTAAAAGCTTTTGGCTTATGGGATATCAGGTTTAAGGTACTGGCAAATGGACATGATTATTTTTTAGGAGAGAGATTATACATAATGCCTTATTAAATGACATTTAGTTTAATTGATTACTAATAATTTTTTAAAAAATTAGTCTAAAAAATTTATTTATATCTATCCTATTGTTAATTTTACTTAATAATTAATATTAAATTGAGAATTTTATATCAATGTATCCAATAAAAAGTCTATATCGCACTCATACTTGTGGTGAATTAAATCTTATTCACATAGATCAAAAAGTAAAACTATCAGGTTGGGTTCATCGTAAGCGTGATCATGGGGGAATATTATTCATTGATTTACGTGATCATTATGGCTTAACGCAATTAGTCACATCTGAACAAGAAGAGATTTTGAATAAACTAACAGTTGAGCAATATAATATACTTAATACTCTCAGCTGCGAGAGCGTTATTAGCATAATTGGTACAGTACTAAAACGTTCTGGTGATACGGTTAATAGACAGTTAGCTACTGGTGATATAGAAATTTTAATAGAAGATTTTACTATAGAGTCTATAGCTCAGCCATTACCGATAACAGTAAATAATGAGCAAAATTTTCCTGAAGATACTAGACTAGAGTATCGTTTTTTAGATTTACGCAGGCAAAAACTTCATAATAATATAGTAATGCGTAGTTCTATAATCTCATATTTAAGACAAAATATGAGCCAATTGGGCTTTACAGAGTTCCAGACACCAATACTTACTGCTAGTTCGCCAGAAGGAGCAAGAGACTTTTTAGTTCCTAGTCGTTTGCATCCTGGTAAATTTTATGCTTTACCTCAAGCACCTCAGCAATTTAAGCAATTACTTATGGTTGCTGGTTTCGACCGTTATTTTCAAATAGCTCCTTGTTTTCGTGATGAAGATGCTAGAGCTGATAGAGCGCCTGGCGAATTTTACCAATTAGATTTGGAAATGTCTTTTGTTACTCAGGAAGACGTATTTAGCACTATCGAACCAGTAATAGCGGGAGTATTTAAAGAATTTTCTAATCTAGAAGTGACAAATACGCCTTTCCCACGTATTACTTATCGTGATTCTATGATGAAATATGGATCAGATAAACCTGATTTACGCAATCCTCTAATTATATCGGATGTGAGTGATATTTTCTTATCATCGAATTTCACCATATTTCAACAAGCGATAAAAAGCGGAGCGGTAGTTAGGGCTATACCAGCTCCAGACTCTTCTGATAAACCTAGAAGTTTTTTTGATAAGATGTTGAATTTTGCTCAAACTGAATTAGGAGCGAAAGGTTTAGCTTATATAAGCATAGCAAGTGACGGAACTGCTAAAGGACCTATAGCTAAGTTATTGAGTACTGAAGAACTTAATGCGTTAATGAATAAAGCTTCAGTAAAAGCTGGAGATTCAGTGTTTTTTGTTTGTGAGCAAGAGAAAGTTGCTGCTAAGATGGCCGGTAGAATAAGGGAAAAGCTTGGGGAAGATTTAGAGCTAATAGAACAAAACAGTTATCGTTTGTGTTGGATAATTGATTTCCCTTTCTATGAATGGAATGAAGAAGAGAAGAAAGTTGATTTCTCACACAATCCTTTTTCAATGCCTCAAGGTGGAATGGAAGTTTTAGAACAAGCTGATACAATAGAGAAACAATTAGCAATATTGGCATATCAGTATGATATTGTCTGCAATGGTATAGAGCTTTCAAGTGGGGCTATTCGTAACCATAAACCAGAGGTTATGTACAAAGCTTTTTCTATAGTAGGTTATGATAAGGAAGTGGTCGATAAAAAATTTGGAGCTATGATCAAGGCTTTTAAATATGGGGCTCCACCGCATGGAGGTATAGCGCCTGGTATTGATAGAATTGTTATGCTACTAGCTGAAGAACCTAATATAAGAGAGGTTATAGCTTTCCCTTTAAATCAGAAAGGTCAAGATCTATTAATGAATGCTCCAACTAATGTTAGTGAAAAACAGTTGAAAGAGTTAAATATCAAGACTGTTAGTAGTACTTAGCCATTTTATTAAATAAATAGCGATATAGTTTTACACGTTCGTAGTGATTTACAGTCAATTTAGGTTGAATTAGGTATAAAGTGTTGATAGAATGAAAGGAAAATGATAAAGAATTGCAGCAACGATTTAAGGCAAAGAGTAATAGATAGCATAAAAGCAGGAAATGGATATATCAGCGATAGGTAGATGGTTATAAAAATACAAACAAGAAGGGAATTATCTTCCCAAAAAAAAGAAGTGGCTCAAAATCAAGGATTGACCTAGAGAAGCTTGAAGAGTATGTCAAAGCAAGCTGCGCAAGAATTTGGAGTGGGTATTTTTACAATAAGTTATTGGTTAAAAAGATTAGGCTATAGCTATAAAAAAAGACTTCACCTACGTGGAAGCAAGCGAAGACAAGCTAGACAGATAATACCAAGAGGCGATAAAGGATATAGACACACAAAGCCTTGTATACATTGATGAAAGCGGGATAGAGATGTCTGTTTGCAAAGCTTTAGGATGGGGTAAAAAGAGCGGAAAATACTATGAAAGAACGAATATAATAGCAGGCTTAGTTGATAATAAAAGAGCTAAAGCCTGGTCAAGTTGTGATTATGGATAATGCATCTTTTCATAAGTTAAAAAAGACAAGGGAATTAATAGAATCAGTTGGATGTAGATTGATATTTTTACCGCCATATTCGCTCCTATTTAAACCAAGTAGAGAAATTGTGCGCTAACATGAAGAGGTGGATTGAATGCAATATACTAAATTTTAATGCTATATTCGACGCTATCTCCTCCTTCTTTAAAATCCCAATTCAATCTAAAATACTATAGCTATATGATGTTATAGGCTATAACTCCTGTAATGCCATTTAGAGGAGTTTATTTATAGTCATTCCAGTTGACATTAATATGGATAATTGATATAAATAAGGGATGT
>CAYLWW010000019.1:0-19776 GCA_964387585.1 uncultured Candidatus Midichloriaceae bacterium | reverse complement strand
GTTGAGCTTCTTATTCTTCTCTTTAGATAATTTCTCTAATTTATCAAATAATTGAACTGAATATTCGCAAGTCCCCTTAAACGCCTTGTATTCATCCGGTAAATCATCGTATTCAAAATCTTCTTCCATCAGCGCTGTATCTTCACTTCCTGGACCTTCATCAGGGTAATTATAGTAGCGTCCCTTTTTTATCTCTAATTGCTTAAGATAGTTTATACCATATAAAAACGCTGCTACAACTGGCACATATATAACCCATAGAGCATAATAACCAATATATTTTGTTAGTGGTATCGCTATTAAATATGGTATTGTATAGGATAACGCAGAAGACAGTCCGAATATTGTGGCTATAATTGTAAATCTACGAAAAATAGGTATTGTTTTAAAAAATGCTACTTCCATAGGATCAGTAAAAAAAGAAAGATACTTTAATAAAAATTGCATACAAAATAAAGCGATAATGGTATTAAGATTGCTCATCCAGTAAGGCATAAATGGTATTGCAACAATAAAAGGGACTATAAGTATACTAGCTATTTTTGCAGGATGATGAGATCTTAAAAAATACATTACTAAAAACAAAGGCGATATACTAAAAATATTAATTTTCAAATTATGACTTACGACTTCTTCAGCAGAAAAAGCAAGAGTGTTTTTCATAAAATCGCCCATATATATGTATGTCATATAAAAACATATAGGTCCTACAAGTCGGACTAAGAAATATGACACCATGGCCTTTTTATCTACCTTTTCATGATGTAAATTATTTTTTATTTTCCCTAGCTCATACTTATCTTTTTGCATTTTTTCAGACATTCTTCTTTTATAATCTACAAATTCCGGTGTTTCTCTTAATCTCGTTCTTGCAACAAGACCGATTATTGCAATAAATGCACCTATCCAAAATGCAATCCTCCAATTTAAATTGATTTGTATAGCAAAATAAGCAACAACTAAGGCAAAAAAACTTCCCAAAACGCAACTAATATTGATTACAGAATTTAACACATATCTATGGGGTTGTTTTAATATTTCTGTTAAATAAAGTTGCGCGCCAATTATTTCACCCATTGATGAAAATCCCTGTAACACCCTACATATTATTATTACAACACTAGCTGTAATTCCTATTTCCGCATATGTAGGTATATTTGCCATTGTTAAACAACAACCAGCCATTATAGAGGTAGTAATAAGTATCGTTCCTTTTCTTCCTATTTGGTCACCAATCCAACCCATTATAAAACCACCAATAGGTCTCAAAAGGAAAGTTGAACAAAAAGCAAGAGAGGCAAGTAAATGGGCGGCTAATGGATTATCTTGGGGAAAGAATAATTCATTTAAGAATACTGCCATATGCACATATAGCATGAGATCGAAATATTCAAGGAAGGTGCCAATAGACAGTAAGAAAACTGCCTCTTTTTGCTGTCTAGTTATACCAGTGTTAGTAGCCATATGTTTCCTGTTTGTATTTATCATGAGATGCTGAGCCATGCTCAGCTATATAGTCCATCCATTCTGTCCTGATTTGAACCTCTATCTTTCTATTACAAGGTAAAATAATTACTGTATGTAATGATTGATAGCCATTCTTTTTAGGACTTTTGATGTAATCTTTGGTTAAATCACTTAATTTATGATACTTTTCATGAAGAAGTTGCAATATATCGTAACAATTTTTTATACTCTTCACTATTATTCTAAATCCTAAAATATCATGCAGATCATTTATGGAAGTGTTAGTCCTTTTTAATTTAGCAAAAATAGAGTCTGAAGACTTTATTCTTCCCTGTATGCTCAATAAATCCTGCCCCAAATCTGACAAGCTAACTTTCAATTCATTAGCAATATTATTGAGTAACTTCACTTCAGTGTTTTTTAATTGTCGTAGTTGCACTTCTGTATACCCATTCTTAGTTTACTATGACTAATTTCAAAAGACGATATTGCACCCAATTATCGACGCTATGTCACAATCATATTAAAGATGCTTTTCATATCATCTTTAATAGCAATTTCAGTAAACTATTGATTTTAACGTTGCTCAAATATTGTTTAAAAAAACTAACAATTATAACGCTGTTCAATTTCAATGTTATGTAATATACCATATATTATTGTTGTCAAGTGCTTTTATTCAATAGTTGGTGTTTTTTGTAAAACTTATGAAAAATAGATCACCACCATAGGCTCTTGAATCTATTAAACTTAGTGCAATTTAGGCAGCACCAATCATAATCGTTTGGCATTAAAAGAGAGGAGCGGTAGTATGTTATATTTTTATTAACTCACCCCATGATCTTCCCACAGATAAATCAACACTTAAAGGCACACTTAAATTAGCTACTGATTCCATAGTATGTCTAATAATTGAGCTAAGCTGATTAACCTCACTTTCGGGGATTTCAAATAACAATTCGTCATGTATCTGTAACCTTAGATAACGAGATACATCTTGCGGTAATTTTACCATAGCTTTTCTAATTATATCTGCTGCAGTACCTTGTAAAGGAGCGTTTATTGCAGCTCTTTCAGCTATTTTAAATATAGTGGAATTTTTGCTACTAATATCTGGTATATAGCATCTTCTTTTAAATAATGTTAATGCGTATCCATGATCTTTAACGTATTTTATGGTATCTTCCATATATTGTTTAATGCCTGGATATTGCTTAAAGTAATTATTGATATATTGCTTTGCCTCTTCTAATTCTATTCTCAAATTACGTGCTAAACCAAATGGGCTAATGCCATATATTATACCAAAATTTATGGCTTTAGCTCTTCTCCTCCATATATTATCGACTTTTTCTATAGGTATATTAAACACTTGACTAGCAGTTAAAGAATGTATATCAGAACCTGATTTTAATGCCTCTCGTAATGGTATGATATTAGCAATATGAGCTAGCAATCTTAATTCTATTTGAGAATAATCTGCACTAAGTATAACACTGCCTGGTTCAGCTATGAAAGCTAAACGAATCCTATTACCCTCATTACTGCGTATAGGTATGCTTTGTAAATTAGGTGAACTTGATGATAATCGGGCAGTATTGGTGAAGGTAGGATTAAAGTTAGTATGTACTCTTCTAGTATCAGTATCAATACTATCTAGTAATGCAGTAATATAAGTAGTAGTGATTTTAAATAGCTGACGCCATTCTAGTATCTTATTTGCTATAACAAACCCTTGCTCTGCTAAGTTATAAAGCACCTCGCTATTAGTGCTATACTGATGGTTAGAATCATCTTTTTTGCGAGATTGAGAGATGGGCAATTTTAGTTTTTTAAATAACACTTCTGATAATTGTTTAGGTGAAGCAAGATTAATTTCTTCTCCTGACATAGCGTAAATTTCATTTGCTATTCTATCTATTTGTTTAGAATAATCTTCTCTTAAAGCCATTAAAAATTCTTTATCTATAAGAACTCCTTTTTTCTCCATATTGCTTAAAATTGCATTAAGAGGTTTGTCTATATTATAATATAGACTGAGTTGCTGCTGCTTGTATAATTTATTCAGTAGAATAGGATATAGCTTATCTAAAATAAGAGTATTTTTTAAATTTATTTCAAGCTGATTATATTCCTCCGTAAAAAAATAAGGTAAGTAATCGTTAGCTAATTGTGTTAGCTCATATTTTTGATTATATTTACCTGCTCCTAGGGAATAGCACATAGTTATAACATCTTCAATAGCATTTAAAGTGATGTTACAATTAGTAAACATGAAGCAAAGTTGCTTATAATTTTCTACTATTTTTTTTATAGCTTTAGATGACAACAACTTATTGAGGTAGTGATAAGGTAAGGATTCAACTTGTGTAAGAATGAGATCAGGGCTCTCTATTGTTAGGTAAAATCCACTAGAAAGTAAACTAAGGCTTTGTAATAGTGATTTGTTATCTGAATTATTTTTACTTGATTTTTTTGAAGTTTTTAAATTTGCATATATAGCAAGATAACCGTAATTTTGGACATGATTCCAGAAACTTTTCCACTCTTCTTCATTAAGCATATTATCTATTGAGCACTCTAATTTTTTTATTATAATGGATTGCTCAACTACAGTTGAGTTACTATTATTTTCCTTAGATTTACTTAATTGTTGAGAAATTATTTTATTAAAATATTGGTTAGCTAATCCTTTTAAAGCATATTTTTGAAATAATTGTTGTATATCATTACCGTGAACTCCTAAGCCCTGCCAAGTGAATTCTTCTAAATTATAATTTAAATTTAAATTGCTAACTAAAACAGTTAATGATTTTGATGTAAAAGCTAGCTCTTTTTCAGATGCAAGCAGGTTTTTTATACGTATTGGCTGTATTGAGTCTATATTATCGTAGATTTGCTCAATGTTATGATAACTTTGTAATAAAGTGCTAGCATTTTTAGGTCCTATACCCTTAACGCCAGGTATATTATCAGCTGAATCTCCTACTAAAGCCAAGTAATCTGCTACTTGCTCAGGATTAACTCCTAGTTTTTTTCTAACCTCTTCTACTCCTATGCAAAATTCTTTTACAGGATCATACAATACTACTTTAGCTTCATTATCTAATAACTGAAATAAATCTTTATCAGATGATACTATTCGAACTTGATAGCCATTAGCTACTGCGTATTTAGTATATGAAGCTATTAAGTCATCTGCTTCAATTCCTTGTTCTTCAACGTAACGTATTCCTAATGCGTCTAGTACTTCACGCATTATCTTGAATTGAACTATTAATTCTTCCGGAACAGGAGGTCTATGAGCTTTATACTCAGGATATATTATATGGCGATGACTATCTTTATTTCTGACCTTATCTAATATTACTGCAATATTTGTTACGTTATTACCATCTAATAAACGCATCATCATTTTGATGAATCCTGTTATTGCTCCTATAGGCGTTCCATCTGGAGTAGTTAAATTAGGCATTGCGTGAAATGCTCTAAAAATAAAAGAGTAACCATCCACTAAGAACAATTTTTCATTGCTCATGCTTTAAAAATTAATTTTATTGAAATAGTTGGATACTATCCTATAAAATTTAAACAGTAAACTAATCTTAAAATAATTTCATTCAGCTTATAAATATAGGTAGAAATTTATTTTGCTAATTTGCATAACTTTTTAATTGCTTTCTAAAAAATAACTTTTTAAGCTTATTTGATGAATTACCAGTATGTTAAATCAATAATTAACTATTAGTAACTTTATTAACATATTAAATAAAGCAAATTATGAGTATAGCAAATAATAAAAATAGTTACTTTCCTGTAATAGTAGGAAATGAGAGTGTAAAAAGTGATTTAAAGATTCACTATGAAACTTCTCCTATATTTCTTCCGGCTGCAAATGCAATGTACCCAGATAAGCATTACCCTACTTATGATCCTTATACTGGTGATTATGGGTGGAGTGAAAATAGTGAGGGATTACAAGAGTATAACTGTAGGCATTATGGTGAGTGTGGCAATATGGTTAATTATATTGCTACTAATGATAGTGAGTTATAAATTCGGCGTTTATACGTTATTGTTCATATAGTATTTTCTTGTGGCTACTAAATCTTTATTTACTATGAAATACAATATTATATTTTAACAATACGAGATTTTTTATTACTTTCCAAAAAATAATTTTTTAAACTTATATAATGAATTACCAACATGTTAAATAAAAAATTAGCTATTGGTAATTTCATTTAAAATATAAATAAAACAAATTATGAGCATAGCAAATAATAAAAATAATCATTTTCCTGTAATAGTTGAAAATGATAATGTGAAAAGCAAGTTAAACGTTAATCATGAAATTTCTCTTGTTGATGATATAAATGATATTTTATATGAGGTAACTGAAGAACTTAGTATTAGTAAGGTAGTGGAAGAAGATTATAATTGTGAAGAGGATTATCAGTGTATTACTATGATTTATTATACAATAATTTAGGTTAAATTAGGTATAAAATATTGATAGAATAAAATGAAAATGACAAAGAATTACAACAACAATTTAAGGCGAAGAGTAATAGCTTATATGGAAGCAGGAAATGGATATATCAGTGCATCAAATCTCTTTAAAGTCAGTATATCAGCGATAGGTAGATGGTATAAAAATACAAACAAGAAGGGATTTATCTTCCAAAAAAAATGATGAAAGCGAGATAAAGATATTTGTTTGCAAAGCTTTAGGATGGGGCAAAAAAGGAGAAAAGTTAGCCGGTAAAAAGAGCGGAAAATACCATAAAAAGACGAATATAATAGCTGGCTTGGTGAATAATAAATCGATAGCACCAATGGTTTTTAATGGCGCTTACAACGGTGATTTTTTTAATAATTAGGTAGAACATTTTTTAATCAATGAGCTAAAACCCGGCCAAGTTGTGATTATGGATAATGCGTCTTTTCATAAATTAGAAACAACTCAACTTAACTTACTATATATAGGCTATAAAATTCATTAATTTTATTGGTGGTAATAGCAAAATTCCTCCTGATCTAAGGATTTTTTAATTTACTCATAGCTTTATATAATAAATTAGAATCAATTGAATCGATGAAAAAAGCTTTAAAATTAACAATACTAGGAGTTATTTTTACTTATAATGATATAAAAATCTTTTTTAGTGATATTTATAGAGGTAGGCCAGTGTTATCTGGCTCTATCTTATTTGGTCCTAACACTAATGCAGTAAGATTAAAAGTTATTGAAAATCTTAATAAACAGGAAAATCTTTTTGCAGTTTATGGCGATGGGAGAAATTCTATGTATTGTGAAAATCTTGAGCTTTTATCTAATCATATTTACTTATATGAGCATAAAAATAATCATAATTCGGATATCTGCTTTATTTCAGAAAATGAAATACTAAATACTTTAAGTAACTCAGTAAAAATCTCTTCATATTATCTCAAGCTTATAGGTTATAATCAAAATCATTTTGAATTTATAGGATATACCTCAGTTTATAACCCTACTAATTTACAAGATAAGATTAGCAATTTAACCGCTGGTTCAACTATTATTGCAATTAATTCTTCATCAAGCTATATCGCTGAAGAATTATTGCTTGAGGGATTTTTCGCATCTACAAGTAGTCCGTATTTAAGATACTTATATTATATAACTGCTTGCCCTGAAAGTATAATTATTGCAATAAAATTAAATAATGAAGCTAAGATATTTGAGACAGAAATCGAAAAATTAATACCTATTTCAGATGCTAGTATTTTGGAATGGCAGAAAAACACTATTTTTTCTTTTGTTGATTTTATTAATAGTATTATTGATGATATTCCTACAAGTGTTGAAAAATCAGATTTTCAAAAATTTACTAATTCTTATTCTTCTATTGAAGAGTTATTAGGCAAAATAAATTTTAGTGTAAATAAATATAAACAACTTCTTGCTTTTAGCTACATAGTTAAAGAGCAAAAAGAAGAATTAGCATCTTTATTAAAAACTGGCTTATCTATTGATGATATATATTTAAATAGTGGAATAACATTGCTTTATGCAGCTTTGAGTTTAGGAAAATTATCAATGGTTAATTTATTATGTGAAAGGGGGGTAAATGTTGATGCTGCTATAAAAGATAATGCTACTACACCATTACTTTATTCATCATTTAGGAATTATATTGATGTTGCTGAATCATTGATAAATTGGGGAGCTAACCCTAATATTAAAGATGTTAATGGAAATTCGCCTTTAATTTTAGCTTCTTCAAAAGGCAATATAGAAATAGTTAAGCTATTAATAAAAGCTAATGCTAAATTAGATGAACAAAATAATTCGGGTAATACAGCTTTGATCAAAGCTTACTTAGCTAGAAAAGCAAATAACCAAATTGAAGATAAAAATGGCAAAACTGCAGATTTGAAAAAAACTTATTTATCTCTAATAGAATTGCTCTTAAAAAATGGTGCTAACCCTTATATTTTTAATAAAAAAAATCAAAGCTTATTATCTATAGCTAAATTAGATAATGAATTAGAGTTAATAGAAATTTTAATGAAATATAACGAGCTAGATAATACTAAGATAATAAAAGAGGATTTAATAAATCAAGCAGATGAAGAGTTTGAGCTAGTGAAAGACTCAAAACATCAGGAGTTTACAAATAATCAATATATAGAAATTGATGATGAAGAAATAAATTTTATATCTAACCCTATTTTAGAGCACTATTTTTTCAATTAAACATTGGCTTTATGATATAAATTTAGCACCAAATCTTTATCTATATCTATCATTCATATATAAGTTCTGCGATCCTTATTAATTCATTATATTTAGATACCCTATCAGTTCGACACATCGATCCTGCTTTAATATAAGAACTACCTGATGCTATAGCTAAATGAGCAATAGATGTATCTTCTGTCTCTCCTGAGCGGTGTGAAATGATTGTAGTGTAAGAGTTATCGTGAGCAAGCTTTATAGCTGAAATAGTTTCACTAAGGGTACCTACTTGATTAGGTTTTATAAGTATTGAATTAGCTAATGATTGCTTTATACCCTTACTCAATAATTTAGTATTAGTAACAAAAAGATCATCCCCCACTATTTTGATTCTATGGCCTAGCTTTTTAGTTATTTCACTCCAGCCTTCAATATCATCTTCGGCAAATGAATCTTCAATAGAAATTATAGGATAATCACTTACAAGAGAAGTATAATAATCTATCAATTGTGAGTTACTCAAGCTCATTCCTTCGCCATTAAGATGATATTTTCCTTTGGAATAAAATGTGCTTGCTGCAGCGTCTAAAGCTAATTTTACATGTTCATTATACCCTGATTTATCTATAGCTAAACAAATAAGATCTAAAGCAGCTCTAGTAGAATTTATATTAGGGGCAAATCCACCTTCATCTCCAACATTAGTACTAAATCCACAACGCCCTAATTCTTTGGCGAGATGATGAAATACTTCACTGGCAATACGTATTCGCTCATTGATATTTGCAACTTCATTACCTATTACAATCATAAATTCTTGTATATCTAACCTGTTATCAGCATGTTTGCCACCATTTAGTATATTCACCATTAAGCCTAAGTTATCCATATTATCTTTGAGGTTAGAATTGGAATGTTTACCAAAGATTTCAAGAATAGACTTAAAAAAAGGCTGATTGTTTAAATTTGCTACTGCTTTAGCAAAAGCCATTGATACTGCTAATGTTGTATTGGCACCTAATTTACTTTTATTAGGCGTATTATCAAGATTAATTAAAAAATTATCCAAATCATTTTGGTCAGATATTGCTTTACCTATTAGGGATTCAGCGATTTTGTAGTTAACGTTGTCTACTGCTTTTTTTACGCCTAAACCTAAATATCTCTGACCATAATCTCTTAACTCTAGAGCTTCATTAAGACCAACTGAAGCTCCACTAGGAACTGAAAAACGCCCAAAACCACCTTTATCTAAAACTAAGTCAACTTCTAATGTTGGGTTTCCTCTACTATCTAAGATTTCTCTAGCTTTGAGATGCTTTATTATGAACATTTACTATACTGTATTTAATTTATAATTAAAAAAAGATAATCTTTTTTTCTTATGGTTATAGAGATAACCAGATTCTATAAGAATACTTTGATAATAATATAATATTTATAATCATGGTAGTTATATAAAATATTTTGAAGAATTTGCGCCAGCGTAACATAATATGCTGACCTGAATAAGAAACGATAAATAAACCGGGGAAGGTTCCTAAACCGAAGGCAAACATAGCAAGTCCAGCTAGTATAAAATTATTAGTTAAATTTACAGCAGTTAGTATGTTGGCGTATACTAAGCCACAAGGAATTAATCCTAGCATCATACCAAGCACTAATCCTTGTTTACCTATTGGATTAAAATTAAAATTGTTTACTAACTTTAATATTAGATCATTATAAGGTTTCATTACCTTAAGTAAGCTTTGCTTAATCAAAGCAGTGTTGAGCTTAATTGTTAAACTATCCAAAGTCATTATGACGAATATAATCACAGTAATAGACATAATAATTAACTTTATTATTTTTACTGTTTCATTATCAGTTACCATATTGCTAAATAAACTGATAAAAGAAGCTAATAGCGAATAAGTCAAAGCCTTACCTAGATAATAAGGTAACGCTAAGCTAGCTTTTAGCCTACTTTTCTCATTCATTTGATTAGGAGTTATGTTCATTAATCTTAGGCTCGCTTGCCCCATGGCTATTGGGCCACACATTCCTATGCAATGAGTAAAGCTGTTAGCTAAGCCTATTAAAAATAGAGTAATTATTAAATCGATCTCTATTAAGCCAGTCAATGTAAATAACTCATTGTTTGGTAAAGAATTATTTGACATATGATGATGGCAAGTATGATCCATTTTTTTATTTAATTATTGGAATTTATTGTTTACAAAAAACTTATATAAATTAATAACCTATTACTTGCAATCATTTAGATTAAGTTCAAAATCAGTTATATAAAATATCAATAAATGTGTTTTAATCTAAAAGCATATTGTTCATTATTTAAAATGATTAGTAATAATCATTTTATTAATATTGTTTATTATGATAAAAATAGTTAAGCATAAATTTTTTAGTATTTAATGAAATAATGAAACCAAATTGTACTATTTTAGATAATGGCATGTACATCGTTACAGATAATTTGCCTACAGTAGAAAGCGTAAGTATAAAAGTTTTGATAGAAGTTGGTGCTCGTGATGAAGAAAATAGCAAAGATGGTATATCGCATTGTATAGAACATATGAATTTTAAAGGTACAGAAAAACGTTCAGCTAAAAAAATAGCAGAAGAATTTGATATGATAGGGGGTTATCTTAATGCTTATACCAGTAGGGAGCGTACTGTATATTGTGCTAAAGTTTTGAAAGATGATCTTGGTACTTCTATCGATATATTAGCCGATATAATACAAAACTCAACTTATGATTCAAATGAGTTACAGCTAGAAAAGAAAGTAATATTGCAAGAAATAGCAGAAAATAATGATACTCCGGAAGAGTTGATATTTGATTTATTACAAGAAAAGGCTTTTCCTGAGCAGCAAGTAGGTAAATCTATACTAGGAACGGTAGAATCTGTTCAATCTATTACTTCCGTAGATATCAGAGAATATGTGGCAGAACACTATAATTATATTAATACAGTAATAGGAGTTTCAGGTAATATTAATGAAGATGAAGTAGTGAATTTAATAAGTAATAAGTTTAATAATCTAGCTATTAATAATAAAACTTTATCAAATGAAAGAACTAAAATTCAATTAACTAATTCTAGCCCTAATTACGTTGGTGGTGAAGTAAAATTAGTACGAGATTTAGAACAAATTCATCTATTAATAGGGTTTGAAGGGGTATCTTATTATCATAATGATTATTATGATTTCCAAATAGCATCGATGGTAGCTGGTGGAGGAATGTCTTCTAGATTATTCCAGGAAATTAGAGAAAAAAGAGGGTTAGCTTATAGCATATCAGCTTTTGCTTCAAGTTATAGTGATTTTGGTATGTGGCAGATATATGCAGCAACAAGTGAAGCAGAAATACGCGAGTTAATATCAGTGATTGTTGAGCAAATGCAAGAATTAGCTAATAATGTGACGGAAGAAGAGTTGATTAGGGCTAAAGCGCAGATCAAGTCTAGTTTATTAATGTCTCAAGAAAGTACTGGAAGTAGAGCGGAAAAAATTATTAATAACTATTCGGTATTCAAAAGGTTTATCTCTATGGAAGAAATATTAGAGAAAATTGAAGCTGTGGACACCAATTCAATACAAAAGACTATCTCGCATATATTGAGTAATGCTAAGCTAGTTAAGCCAACAGTGGCCGCTATAGGGAATGTTAACTTCTCTCCTTATGAAGAATTAATTAAAAATATATAATTATTTATATTCGTTTACTATACTATAATTAATAAAAAAAATTTATATTATTTAAAAGTTATTTATGGCGCTAAGAATAGGAACCCTGCAAAAATCAGATAATATTGCCAAGTTTGATATTAAAGAAGCAAGCGATTTACAGCCTAAAGAAAATCAAGTTGTAATAAAAAATGTTGCTATAGGGGTTAATGAATTAGATGTAATAATTCGTTCACAACTAATCTCAGGATCTTTAAATCAAAGTGAAATTACCCCTTGTTATGAAGCATGTGGGGTAATAACTGCGGTAGGTGATTCTGTTAAAAGCTTTAGTGTAGGAGATAAAGTAGCATATATGTCATCTAGAGCTGGGGTTTGTGCTACTTATTATTGTATTTCTTCAGATCTTATAGTTAAAGTTCCAAATGGTTTAAACGAAAGCTTGGTTGCGGCTTCTTTTTTAAAAGGAATGCTAGCTCATGCTCTAACGGTCCGCACTTTTGCTATTAGACAAGGAATAAAAGTTTTGGTGCAAAATGCAAATAATCCAGCAGCGCAATTAATATCGCAAATTGCTAAATCTAGAGGCGCTCAAGTGATAGCAACTGTGAATGAAGAAAGTCAAATTAATCAAGTAAAGCAATTAGGAATATTTAGCGATGTACTAGATCAGAATGATGGATATGTAGAAAAGATTAAAGATATAACTAATGGTAATGGAGTGCATGTAGTATATGATAGTGTAGGGGATGAGTTGATATTGCAGAAATCCATAAATTCATTATGCTATATGGGGATGTTAGTGGGTTATAACTATACCAATTTTAATAATCTTAGTATACCGATAATAGAATTAGCTAAAAAATCACTATTTTTTACAGCGCCCTCAGTATTTGAGTATAAAAGAATTAGAGAGGAAATGGTTTTAACCGCAGATGAGTTGTTTAATTTACTGTTAAGCGGTTTATTAAAGGTTAATTATGTCGAGTATAGCATGAGTCAATTACCAGAAGTATTAGACTATATTGCTAGTGGCAAATCAAATTCATCTATGGTTTTAGTTAATGACAGTAACTAAACTATTTTTTTAAAATTTTAAAACTATAGCTAAAGTTACTGAATTTGATAACCATCTTTGTTAAGTTATCGCTATACTAAGTTAAAAATCGAGATTTATCAGGAATTGGTGGTGAAGCCTAGGCATGCATAATTGCATATGAGCAAAGAATAATACGCCAAATCTTTATTTTACGAGAGAATTGCAAATTATGGCCCAAAAATGATCTGTTCTAAATCCTTAAATCTGATTGTTATCTATTTTTGCAAGTACTTGTTTTTTAGCTTTATTATAACGAAAAAAATATGGATAAAATGGAATAAAATAACTTATAAACAGCCATTTTAATTGATATATAAAAGGGGGAAGAGTAAAATTAGTAAATATTTTATTAATCAAAACAAAAGTAAGGCAGAAAAATACAGTAGCTAAAAGCTTATTAATATTGTTTAATAAAATTATTTCCTTTTTAATCTGCCATTCACTCATGATAATACCTATTAATGCATAATAGGCCATCCATGAATGTTCTTTCATATTAGAAAAAACACTTATATAAATAACTAGTATAGTGCTAAAAAACAATGTAGTTACTGATAATGTGCTTGGCTTAAAGCTTATCAAAAGCCGACTATATGATAAAATGAACAATAATCCAAAAAATATAGCGCCTAAAATATCAAAAGAATTATGGTAGCCGAAATACAATAAGCCTAGCCATATACCAACTAATATTGCTATAATACTTATTTTGATAATTAATCTATTTGTTGATTTAAACAACCAACCGTAAAGAACAACTGCAGACTGCATATGTCCGCTTGGAAAAGCAAATCCTTCTTTCCCTAAAGTTGGGGATAATGGAATTTTAAAAGTAGATTTTAATGCTACATTAAGTAAAATGCTTGTGAGTAATAAGCAAATTGCATGGTAAAATATATCATGATCTAACCATATGTATCCTATGATAATCAATGGTATAATGATAGTTTCGTTGCTAAAAGCCAAAAAAAAGCGAAATATATTTTCTAACATATCTACCTAGCTGATTTATTGGAGAAAAAAATTATGATTATCCTAGTATCTGAGTTATAAAAATCAAGCTAAATAATATTTTAAAATAATTTTAAAGATTTAAAACGATTATAACTTAATTATTTTTTCTCTTGTTTTTTTAAATTATTAAAAAAAGTTGCCAACTCAGTTATATGGCTAATACAATGCAACTTAATATTATTATTTTCGATTTTATTATTTACAGGCATTACAACTCTTTTAAAGCCTAATTTTATTGTTTCATTAATCCTGCTTTCTGAATGGACCACTTGACGCAATTCTCCTGATAGACCTATTTCTCCAAAGAAAGTAGTATCTCTGGGTACTTTTATATCACGTACAGCTGAAATTAACGCTACTATAACTGCTAGATCTAATGCTGGTTCAGTAATTTTCAAACCTCCGGCAACGTTTAAATAGACTTCTTTATCCATTAAATTGATACCTAACCTAGAATTTAGGATTGCTATAACCATGGCTAATCTGTTGCTATCCCAACCTATAGCGGCTCTGCGTGGAGTAGCTAAGAATGATGGTACCACCAAAGCTTGGACTTCAACTAATATACTGCGACTTCCTTCTAACCCAGCAAATATACATGAACCACTAATATCTAAATCTCTATCTGACATAAAAATACGAGATGGGTTAGTAACTTCGCTCAGTCCATTGCTAGACATTTCAAATACTCCAATTTCATTTGTGGAGCCAAAACGATTTTTTACAGCTCTAATTACTCGATATTGCTGATTGCCTTCACCTTCAAAGTATAGCACTGTATCTACCATGTGCTCTAATACCTTAGGTCCGGCTATTTGTCCTTCTTTAGTAACATGTCCCACCATAAGCAATGAAAAGTTACGCTTTTTTGCTAATTTTATCAATTCAAATGCACAAGCACGAACTTGGCTAACGGTTCCAGGAGAGGAAGTAATTTGTTCGCAGTACAGGGTTTGTACTGAATCAATTACAACTATTGCTGGAGGTTTTAAATTTTTTATAAGATGAGCTATTTCGCTAATTGAAGTAGCTGTAGCTAATTTTATATTGCTATTATTGATTTGTAATCTATTAGCTCTTATTTTGATTTGAGTAGCTGACTCTTCGCCGCTAATATAGAAACAAGCGAAATTATTTTGATTTGCGGTATGACAAAGTTGTAACAATAAAGTTGATTTACCTATTCCAGGTTCACCACAAAGCAATATGGTAGAACCTTGAACTATACCGCCACCTAGTACACGATTAAACTCATCAATACCTATACTATATCGCTCTACTTCTTCGTTGTCACTTAATACTGCTAAATCAAATACTTCAACAGTATTTATTATACTGCCTATGTTATCTTTTTTTTCTAAACTTAAGTATGAGCTTGCTTCTAATGCTTCTTCAACTACAGTATTCCAAGAGTTGCATTCCTCACACCTTCCCATCCATTTACTGTATTGAGCAGCGCAATTTTGACAAGTATATATAACGCTAGATTTAGCCATGAATATTTTGCCAATAGCTTTGGTATAATAATATTACTAAAGAAAGTGCAACGATATTATAAGGGTAAAGGCTTAGTCTTCTAAATAAAGAAGTGCGTAATATGTATAATGCTAGCACAATTAATCCGTAAAGCACTAAACTGTTCCCAATACACCAAATACTTGCGGGTAATAGAATATGTACAAAAGCTCTTTTTTCAGCATTATAGAACCCTTCTTTTTGAAGCAATGATATGCTAAGTAGTGCAACAATACTCAAACTTACTAAACAAGGTATAACACTAAAATCTATTAAAGTTCTATAAATTATCCCTATAAAAACCATAGAAGTAGTTAAAACCTTGGGTATTATCTTATGCTCTAGATAGATAAAAAGTAATAATAACGAATTTATAGTAAAGCTTAGTAGCAATATAAAGATGTCTGAGAATCCGTATAGATAAAATAAATTTATAGACAGTAATGCAGAAAAAATTTCAAGAGTAGTATAGTAATAATTTATAGGATTGCCACAATAGTTACATTTACCTAAGGTGCTAAACCAGCTAAGAAAAGGTAAGTATTCATAAAACTTGAGTTTATGATGGCATAATGAACAAAAAGGAGGTTGAGTAAATTGCTGATTAAATCCGTATATGGTAATACCACGAGGTAGACGATATAAAATGGTGGTGGCAAAATTTCCTATCAATAAGCCAAAAATAAAAATAGCAAAGTATTCAATCAGCATTGATTAAGATAGTTCAATAGTTAATTAGGTTTGTTTAATTAGAAGCTTTATAAAAAATAATAAACATTACCTTAAACCAATTATTATATATAGGACGGTTTAAAAGTATACTTTTAAATAACTTCAAGAAGAAATTATATACCTACTAGTTTTTTTGATAATTATTATATATTTTGCTCTGCCCAGTATTTTTACTCCATGTTATTCTTTTTTAAGTAAAATAAATTTTGAGTAAATTAAATGAGCAATCACTCTATAATTAATCTATTAGATGAGCAACAAAGTATAATTTCAGGTTTACGTAAAGCTTGCTCCCATATTGTTGGTATAGCAGAAAAATACTTACTTAACTTTAGAAATTCGTTAATACAAGATGATGATTCTTTAGAGCAACTCAATTATTCTAAACAAGAAAATTCCTTTTTAGCTGTTTTTTTTAAAGTAAGTAACCTTTTATTAAAACTAATTCCACTAGAACAACAGCTATATGGAACTCGTATGATCAAAGATTTAGAAAAAATTAAAGAGCAAAATATCGAAGATTTAAGCATCTCCGATGAAGATTTAGAGTTATTAGAAAAATTTCTTTCAGAGGAACGTAAAAATAATAATAAAAATAAAAATTTTTAAGCAATTTAATTATTATGTTAATAGATCAAAGCTTAATTCACAACGCTTCTAATAACCTTAATCGCAATATTTTAAGCAACTTTATAGAAATTCGTTTTCCAGAGGATATAGCTTGCGGTTCAGTAGGAGGTCCTGAGTATTCAACTGATATAGTTACAACTGCGGGAGGTTATGAGCAGCGTAATATTAATTGGTCTCAATCAAGGATGCGATTTAATGTAGCTCAAGGCATTAAAACCGCTGAACAGTTTCAAGAGATATTGTCTTTTTTTCGTAATTGTCGGGGTCGAGCTCTAGGATTTAGATTTAAAGACTGGAGTGATTATTTAGCTAGAAATGAGCTGATAGGAATTGGTGATGGTAGGTTAAATAAGTTTCAATTAACTAAAACATATATAATCCAACTTATTGATAAACAAATAGTATATAATAGGCGCATAATAACTAAGCCTGTATCTAAAACAGTATCTATTTACTTAAATGAAGATAAAGTTGAGATAAATCAGGGTATTAATATTGATTACACTAGTGGGGAATTATTTTTTCAAGATCCACCTTTGAATAATTCTAGGATCACTGCTGATTTCGAATTTGATGTACCAGTACGTTTTGATACTGATTACTTACCTTCCTCTATTGAAGGATATGGAGTACATTCTTACAAAGAAATACCTATAGTAGAAATTAGATAATGCAGAGGGTTTAATCTTTTATCAAGAACTAGTTAAAAATCAACTAAATTAAAATAATTTATATACATGCTTAAGGTTAGTCATAAAATGCTGAATCAGCTGAGTGCTGAAGTTACAACATTAGCTATTTGTTGGGAATTAGCTTTACGAAATGGTAAATCGGTAGGATTTACTAATCATGATTATGATTTACTTATAGGGAATATCCGTTACTTCGCAAAAAGTGGCTTTACGGCTAGTGCTATATTAAGCGATAGTAGTATGGCCGTAGATAACTTAGATATAGAAGGAATAATTGATCATCATTTAATAACTGAATCGGATATTCTTTCAGGAGCTTATGATTATGCGGAAATTAAGGTTTTTATGGTGAATTATAATAACATTGATTCTGGCATATTGAAATTGAGAAGAGGGTGGTTAGGAGAGGTCAAGCTGAGTAAGGAAAGATTTATTGTAGAAATACGAGGGTTAATTCAAGCTTTTAGTGGGAAATTAGGGGAGGTATATTCACCTAATTGTAGAGCAATTTTTGGAGATAAAAGTTGCAAAATAAGCTTAACCGATAATACGATAAACAACCTTAAAGTAAAAAAAGTAATACATAGAGGGGAATTTTATTTTGATTACAACATTGATAAGTCTCAACTTGAATTAAAAGAATTTTTAAGCACTTCTTTAAGTAAAGATGAGATGCTAAATATTGATTATTATGATGATTATAAAGGAGAAAGTTTAGAAGTGACTAATAAAAACTCAATTGAAAATCTTTCTCTATCTAAAAAAAGATTTGATTATGGATTAGCTATTTTTTATAGCGGTGATAATCAAGGTATAAGTATGGAAATTAAAAGCTGTAATTCCGATGATAATAACATAAAATTAGCACTACCTTTACCTTACAATATTAAAATAGGTGATACGTTTAAGATGATAGCGGGATGCGATAAAAATTTTAATACTTGTAGTAAAGTATATAATAATGCGCTAAATTTTCGTGGAGAGCCACATATTCCGCAAAACATTACTTTTCATAAAGTTAAGTAATCTGTTATTAAAACTTATAGCTTATTCGTGCAACACTTGATTTGTTATTAAGTGCTGCACTTTTTTATTTACGCTATTTTTATATTAGTCGTGTGATAATGCTGTAAAGCTATTAGTAAAGAATGATAATGCAATAAAAGAAAGAATATTAGTAGGCTCTAAATTGAAATAGTTTAGGTTTTCTACTATTGTTTCTTCTTGATTAGGCATTGCTTCTACTAAAGGCAAGTTATTCATAGGATTAACATCTGTTTCGCTTATGATATTGATTCCCTGTGCATTAGCTAAAGTGTTTCCCACTACTTGCCCTGTTTCGTTAAAGTATGATAATTGCGCCATAAGCTTTTCGTTTAAGTTATCTGCTAGATTGAAAGTAATCTTTACTACTTTTGGAGCTACCCCTTGGTATTGCTTAAAAGCATTATGTAATATCATTTCATAATCATCATTAGTGAAGAAGTTAGAGTGACTTTTCACTACTTCAATATCGCTAAATTTAGCAAACTGTTCTCTAAGTAGGTTAGTCCAAGCAGTTTCAGCATAATTAATATGCGCTTTATCATCATAAATTTTAGGATTATTAAGGATTATATAAGCACCCTTAGTGAGAAAATTGTTTAAGATTAATAATTCCTTAAGTAATTCATGAGTTTTGAAATTATTATAATCCTCTAGCAATTCAATGCCATTATACAAAGTTATCTTACTCCATTTGTTTAAAACTTCTTTAAATACCTCTCTAGTTTTGATAGATTGATCGATATTTAATAGCGCTTTGAATTGATTTTTATCTAATCCTTGATTTTCCGGTATCAAAAATTTAATAATCTCAATTCTTAGATCATCTTTTAGTTTATTAATAAATATACTTTTAGATTTACTATCTTTAGGAGAAAAAATATGTTTTTTCAGCTTAAATAAGGCAGAGTCTGTTTGTTTAAACATTTGCCATTCTATGTCGTTATCAACAAGTTCTTTAAATTTCGATAATCGAGTAAATAAATTATAGATATTCTTTTCATCGATGTTATGAGGAAATAGCTTTCTTACTTCATCACCAAATTTAATATATTTTACTATAAGATCCTTATCACTAAAACCAAAACCATTTTTATAAACAGCTATTCCTACAACATTTAAATTTTTCTCTATCTCTTCAATTGTTAATTCTTTTTTA
>CAYLWW010000018.1:0-21125 GCA_964387585.1 uncultured Candidatus Midichloriaceae bacterium | reverse complement strand
TTGCTAACTTCCTCACCCTTCTTCACTTTAATAAGGCTAGTATGGGCATAAGCCGTAAAAAATCCTTTACTATGCTTAATGATTATTAAATTACCATATTGTTTTGATAATCCAACATATACTACCTCTCCCGTTGCAGCAGCTAAAATCGAGCTATTCAAAGGCGCTTCAATATTAATTCCTTCATTTAAATTGTGTTTCTTCTTACTAAATCTTTTGATTACTTTACCATGTAATGGCCACATAAATTCATCAGAATTTAACGGAGTACTTAGTTTAAAATTAACGCTATTTGTATGTGACTGCTCTTCATTATCTTCTAATATTTCAGTACCAGCATTTTGCTCATTACTAACTATTGCAGATTGAGATTGATTTTTAATTATATTAAGGTCTTCACTAAAGTTATCATTATCAGTAACTAGTTTTTCATCTGATTTTGGAATTTGATTTGCTGAAACTTTAATATCAGGCTCTTTTTTTGCATTTTGATTCTTAACTTCTTCAGTATTTGGTGGAACTATTTTTTCACTAGCTTGAGTATTCTTTTTCTCTTTTGTTATTGCAGATAAATTTTGAACCTCTTCTAAGTTATTATTTAGATTTTTATCGGCTATTTTCGAATTACTTTCACTCTCTCTTGTTTTATTTATTAACCCAGAGTTTAAATCATTACTTAAACTTGCTTTTTTATTCTCATTATTAGCGGTATTTATCTCCAACGCTTTAGCATTTAATGTGGTTGGAGCTGCAGTATCTTCCTTTACTATATTAGATTTTTCACTTGATGAAATAGAACTTGCAGCATTAACCTTAGAATAATTATTTTCAGCTGGAGATGGAATTTCTTCTGATTTTTGAGTATTAGCTAATGCTGCGACAGGAGCAATTTCAATCACGTTGTCATCTACACTACTAACTACATATGAGTTACCTTCATTTATAGTGCTACTAGAACTATTATAATTATTGCCGTAACTAGAAAGCGTCTCTTTATTATCTACTTGATATTTACTGCTATCATTTTTTGTCTTTTTTAATGGTATATAAATACTTCTATCATGATTTGCTGTATAACCTTCATATAAATTATTCGCTGTAGCTAATTCTTGAACTGAAACATTATTGTTAGCAGCGATATTAGCTAAAGAATCACCCGACTTCAGCCTTACTACCTTTACGACCCCGTCTGGTCGATAGATAAGATTCTCTTTATGTTCAATTACTGCTGTATTAGACGAAGTACAACCAGATGCTACTAAAGTGAACAAAGACAGAGTAATATTTAACTGAATTAAAATTTTAAAATTCATTTTTATATTATATTAGTTAAACAGTTATTAATTTTTTAATTTCATTAAGCTATAAAAAGTTATAATTTATAACTTTAACTACATCCTACATCAATTATAAATGGTATTCCCATCTTTTATTATAGATAAAAAATATTCAGTTATTTTTAATAATCAGAATTATAATAGTCAAAAACACTTAAATAAAGTTTTAATTTAAGCTATGAACTTTTATAAACTATAAACGAAATTTTACCATAAAGATTATACAATCAAATTTTTTTAATAACTAAACATGAAAACTGATAAACAAACCATTTTCGCACTCTCTACTGCAATAGGCAAATCAGGAGTAGCAATAATAAGAATTTCTGGTCCTGAAGTTTTATCAGTTTTAGTATCATTTGGATATAACAAACCATTAGCTCATAGGTATGCTACTCACACTAAAATTTATTCACATCTATTTCCTGGAGAGTTATTAGATGACGCATTACTTATTTACTTCAAATCCCCTAATAGCTTTACTGGTGAAGATGTTTTGGAGCTTCATTTACACGGTAGCATAGCAGTTGTAAATGCCGTTTTAAAAGAATTAAGTGCTTTATCATTCCTACGCATAGCAGAGCCAGGTGAGTTTACCCGAAGAGCTTTTGACAATAACAAGCTCAGTTTAGTTGAAGTAGAGGCTTTGAGCGACCTTATAGACTCTGAAACAGAACTACAAAGAAAACTAGCTCTTAGACAATTATCAGGAGAACTCAAAAATACTTATGAAAATTGGCGTAATAAAATGATCTCTATTATGGCTCAATTAGAAGCTTATATAGATTTCCCTGATGATGATATACCTCAACATGTACTAGATATCGCTTACCAAAACATACAAAAATTAATCAATGAACTCCAATTATACCTTAATCGTAGTGAAATTAGTAATTATATTACTCACGGGGTTAATATTTCTATTATCGGTCCACCCAATGTTGGCAAATCCTCTTTATTAAATTGTATAGCACAACGAGACATTGCTATAGTATCAGAGCTAGCAGGAACTACTAGAGATGTATTACAGGTTAAAGTTGATTTATTTGGTTTGCCCGTAATATTTTCTGATACAGCTGGCATTCGTTCTACTCAAGATATCATAGAGCAAGAAGGAGTAAAACGAGCTAAAATCTCATTAAATCAATCAGATATTGCTTTAATAATTTTAGATATAAGCGACAATATAACGCAAATAGACCAATTATTCACTTTATTATCTAATAATAACAAGCCTAATAGCGAACTAGATTTAGCTGTTTTAAAAACAAATAAGTGTTTATTCGTCTTAAACAAAACTGACCTAACTAATCTAGATGAAATAAATAAGTTAGCTACAATCTATGAAGATATCTTGATAAACAATGGTTTTCAAAAGCCTAAAATAATAACTTTATCTACTCATAACGCTTATGGTTTAAACGAACTCTTTACAGCAATAAAAAGTATCATAGGTTACAATGCTTTTTGCATTGATGAACCTATAATTAGTAAATTAAGGCAAAAAGCTAACTTAGAAGAATGCATATATTACTTAACAGACTTTAACTTAAGTAAGCCCCTTGAGTTAGCAGCTCAAGATATAAGGTTTGCTGCTGCTGCTCTAGCTAGTATTACTGGCAATATAACACTAGATGAAGTATTAGATCAAATATTTAGTAGTTTCTGCATAGGCAAATAAAAGCGACTACTTTATAATATATTTTGTAACAAATATAGTTGCATTTGCTAGCTTATTACAATATAAATACGTTTATATTTTTAGTGCAATTATCTATAAAATTAATAGTAGATAATTTATGCAAATAAAAAGCAATGGCGAAGTAGCTCAGCTGGTTAGAGCAGCGGAATCATAATCCGCGTGTCGGGGGTTCAAGTCCCTCCTTCGCTACCAATCTATAAAATTTTGATTTTTCATCAAATCATTGTATGTAGTTAAAAATCGATTAATCGCTTTTTCATCATATCTTGCGCCTCTACTATTTTATGTTATTACTTGTATGACTTTTATCCCCTTAGATCAATTAAAAGGCCAAATATGGTGGAATGACTTACTCGTTGATTGGCAAGATGCTAAGCTTCACTTCTTGACCCATAGCTTACATTATAGTGGAAGTGTATTTGAAGGTATTAGGGTATATAACGGTAAAGCGTTCAAATTAAATGAGCATAATACAAGGCTAATCAATTCATCTTTAGCATTAGGATATAAAATCAAGTATTCCGTTGAAGAGCTAAATTCAGCTACTGAAAAACTAATCAATTGCAATAACATTACTAATGGCTATGTTAGACCATTAGTATGGCGTGGCAGTGAAGATATGAAGGTATCAGGTTCTAACTCTACAACACATGTAGCTATAGCTGTATGGGCTTCGTTTAAGCAATATGACGATGAGAAAATAAATAAAGGCTTGAACTTAGAAATAGCTCGTTGGAAAAAAGCTCCTGCTGATTGTGGGCCTCATAATGCTAAATCTTCCAGCAGTTACATGATTCTCACTATGGTTAAAAACGATTCTTTAAGTCGCGGATTTGATGACGCTCTAATGTTAGATATCGAAGGAAATATTACCGAAGCTACTACCTCTAATTTTTTCATTATTAAAGATGAAGCGCTATTTACCCCTATTCCTAGTAATTTTCTTGATGGTATAACACGTCAAACCATTATTGATATAGCTCTAAGCTTAAATGTTAAAGTCGTAGAAAGTAAATTAACCTTATCCTCACTAATAGATGCTCAATCTGCTTTTTTAACAGGTACCGCCATAGAAATTCAACCTATTTCTACAATTCATAACTATATAGATAACAAAACCCATCAATTTGAAACTAATAATAAATTACTACTCGAATTGATTCATCAATATCGTAAATTGGCTAATAGTTAAAAAACAATATATAATTTTTAGCCAGTTGAATTGATGAATTTTATAGTAACAATACTACTTACTATAGTATTTTTGTTTAAAAATGGTGTATTTTCCATAGCTAATGCTTTGGCTGAAATTGAAAAAGAAATCCTTATGGAAGGTAGGGAAATATTTATAGATGAAAAAACAAAGAATATTATAGCAAATGGCGAAGTAGAATTTCAGTATAATCAAAAGTTATTTAAAGCCGATAGAGTATTATTCAATCAATCTCAAGGTTTAATATTTGCTAGTGGCAATATTGAGGTCAAAGATCTCGATACCAAAAGTATTTTCATTGCTCATAACATAAAAATTTTAAAAGATAGATATAAAGCTAAACTATTTGGTTTAAAAGCTAAGATTAATCCTAAAGGCTTTCTACTAACGGCTAGCGAAGTACAAGTAATTGCTAAAAATCAGTATAGCTTTAGAAATCTAACTTTTTCTCCTTGTAAGATTTGCGCTAGTAATTGGGTACCATTTACTCCTTTATGGCAATTACGTGCAAAAAAGGTATATTCCGATTTAGAAGAAAGTTTTTATTATGAAACTTATTTAGACTTTTGGGGTAAGCCTATTTTATATTTACCTTACTTTAAAACCCCCTCTATTCATACTAATAGGATGAGTGGTTTTTTGATTCCAAAACTATACGGAGGACAAGGGCTTGGAGTAGGAATTGGTATTCCTTATTATTTTAATCTTAGTCAAAATTTAGATTTTACTCTTACCCCATACTTCTCAACAAAGCAGAATATCAATATATTAGAAAGCGAGATTAGACAAGCATTCAATAATGGGGGCTATATAATGCGCTATTTTCTAGCGAAAGATAATTATAGCCTCGATAATAAAATCCAATATAACGGATATTTGTATGGTAGAGGTAGTTGGTTACTCAATTCTACTAAAAGTAATGAACTTGGATTTTATGCGCAAATGTTAGCAGGTGAAGATAAAACATTTCTAAAAAGATATAACCTAACTAATGCTGACATACTTATTAGTAATATATATTGGCAGAACATCAAGGATAATGATTATCTTATAGGTGAATCTTATAATATACAAGATTTGAGGGAACCATCTTATGCAACAACAATTTTTGCTTTGCCCAGAATAAGATGGCAAAAATCTTTACCGCTAAAAAAATTCATAGATTCTGCTTATATAAGTGATAATTCATTAATTTTATTAGATGCTAACCTAGTGAACTTATATAGCACGAGTAATATTGACTATAAGCATGCTAGATTTTCTGCTAAAGCCAGTAATAATTGGATTACCAATTATGGCCATATTATAGAGATTATACCCAATATTGAATTCAATTTATATTCCACTCAAAGCAAATCTCAAGGAGCATTATCAAATATATCCCCTTCTTCAGATCGTTACCAAATTATTCCTCAGTTAAATATCAGTTGGAGATGGCCTCTATACAACAATGATTCATCATCAAATAACAAAAATGAAAGCTATAGCAACTTAAGATTAGTTACTTTAGAACCTACGGTTAATATCAAATTAGCCCCTAAAATGAAGCTTTTAAATCCTCTTATAGAAAGAAAATTTTTATTACTAAACCCTAATGCCTTACTTAATCCTGGATTACGCACAAGTAATCTAGATCAAGATTATATGGGAAATTCTATAGAATACGGAATAAAAGGTAGTGTGTTTACTCAAAACTATAAGCTTGAATTTATCTTAGGTAATAGTATCCGTTTTTATAAACCAACAGTATTAGAACCTCTAGGAAGCTCAGTGTATAAGAATAATAGTAGTATCTCAGAATTCATACTTTCTAACTCAGTAAAATTTACTAATTTATTTGTATCAAATAAATTATGGATTTCTCATAAAGAAAAAAAAATAACTCGTGATGAATTCGATATAATTTATAATCTAAAAAAATTTGAAGGCAATTTAAATTATACTTTTATGGATCATCGTTATTATGGAATGCCTATAGATATTAACTATAATCAGGAATTAATGTTAGGTTTATGGTATAATATCTATCAGAATTGGTGGCTAAACATTAAATCCAATACTAAACTAGGCGAAAAAATACCTAATAATTCTCGTAAAGTATCTGAAGGTTTAGGAGTAAGTTATAGAAACGATTGTCTAAGAGTAGATTTAGCTATAAGCAAAAATTATCTAACATTTAAAGAACTCAAACCATCTACTACTTATACACTTAATTTAAAATTACCATTTTTGAATTAAGCTTTAGTCTTAAATATGCGTATAAATAACCATTGCCATTAGCCAGATAATATAATTCTATTTTTATGAAACAAACCGAACTACTTAAAACCACTAATCCTCAAGATATATTGAAAGCTATTTCACTAATTAGAAGTGGTGAAATTGTTGCCGTACCTACTGAAACTGTTTATGGTTTAGCAGCAGATGCAATGAATGATGAAGCAATTAAAAAAATTTTTATAGCTAAAGGTAGACCCCCAACTCATCCGCTCATAGTGCATATCAGTTCTTTTGAACAATTAAGTAAATGGGCGAAACATATACCATTAAGCGCAAATCTTCTAGCAAAGCATTTTTGGCCGGGACCATTAACTATGCTATTTAAAAAAAAGGATTCTGTTCATAATTCTTTAACTGCTAACCTAGATTCCGTTGCTATTCGCATACCCAACAATCCTGCTTTACTTGATATAATAGATGCATTAGGCAGCGGACTAGCAGCCCCTTCAGCCAATCCCCATACCAAAATAAGCCCAACCACCGCCCAACATGTTATGGATAACTTATATGGTAAGATTTCAGCAGTCCTAGATGGAGGAGCGTGCGGCATAGGAATAGAGTCAACAATTTTAGATTTAACTAGACCAACAATAACAATCTTGAGAAAAGGACCAATCACAAAAGAAATGATTGAAGAAGTTTTGGGGCATCAAATTCATATGCCTAACCAGCATTTAGAAAATGTCCCTGGCAATATGAAAAAGCATTATCAACCTTATACAAAAACCAAGTTAATGTCAGCAAATCAAATACTTGATTATATTGACTTACCTGAAAATAAAATGAAATACTTTGCATTTATGTATTATTCATCTATTCTAGTTCTTGAATCCCATAACAATGCTGTAAAAGTCCCAAGCAATAAAGGTGATTATGCAAAAGTCATGTACTATACGTTACATAAACTTGATGGATTAGGGGTAGATGAAATTTTGATTGAAACTCCTCCTATACTTAAAGAATGGGGAGATATTTTAGATAGATTGTATAAGGCAAGCTATTAAAATTAAAATACTTTAGCTATATTATAAATTAAATTTTTGTAGAAAATTTTATAGAAAAATTTCAATAGGTATTTTCTTAGCATCTACTAGGCTTTTTATCCCCAACTCGCTAAAAGCAGGTATTCCATCATTTCCTATTATCAAAGGAGAAATAAAACATATCATTTTATCGATAAGAGATTGTTTAATCAACGATGTGGCGATCCCACTACCACCTTCAACCAATAGGTCATTTACCCCTAGCTCTCCTAATTTTTTCAATACAAATTGCATGCATATGCTTTCATTATAACTTGATAATGGCGCAGCCAAAACCTTGATTCCTAATTCTGAAAGATGCTTTATCTTTTGCTGATAGAAATCTAATTTATTATAAAAATTACTTTCTAATGCAAATAGAACGGTGCGAAACCGTTTTGCAGAAGTGCATAAATTGGCTTCTAAAGGAATTTTTAGTTTAGAATCTAATATTACACGCATAGGTTGTGCACTGTCTTCTATAGGATCATTTCTATACGTCAACATAGGATTATCAGATAATACAGTTCCTATACCAACCATTATAGCATCATTTATATTTCTTAACTCATTGGCCTTTTTTAACTGTTCTTTACTACTTATCCATTTACTATCACCATTACTTAAAGCTATTTTACCATCTATGCTTACAGCTAGCTTTAAAGTTGTAAAAGGCCTGGATTTTTGAATACGAGAGAAGAAACCCTTCATCAATTCTTTAGCTTTTTCAGAGTGAGGCCCAACTATTACCTCTAAACCAGCATTATTTAATTGGGCTATACCCTTGCCTGCAACTTCATGATATGGGTCAGCAACAGCGATTACAACTCTTCTTAATCCAGATTTTATAATAATGTCAGTGCATGGTGGGTTTTTTCCGTAATGACAACAAGGCTCAAGTGTAACATATAAAGTTGCTTTTTCTAATTCGGCAGAACTTAAACCAAGACTGTTCAACTGCTTAATAGCTAAGTATTCTGCGTGACTACCTCCAAGGGCAGCCGAACATGCGCTAGCCAATACATTCCTATTAGTAGCTATTATACAGCCTACACTAGGATTAGGCATGGTCTTACCTAACCCTTTATAAGCCAATTCGATAGCTTTTTCGATAAATATGCTATCTATAGAGCTATCATCGAATTCAGCCATTTATATTTCTGCATCATTGAGTTGCATAGGCATTAATATATAAGAGCATCTTCTATCGTTAGGATCACTGATCAAAATACCACTAACATTATTATTAATAGAGAACTCCGCCATCTCTCCTTGTATTGCTGTTAGACAATCCATAATATATTTAGAATTCAGCAATATTTCTAGTCTCTCTTTAGCATTAAATTCAGCTTCAATCTCCTGCATAGCAGAACTTTTATTAGTTACTTTGTTATCTACAGCTACAGTAAGTGTAGAGTTCTCTACTATTAACTGCACAGCTTTAGTCTTTCCCTCAGCCACTGAATTAACTAGATCAATTGCTCGTTTTAACTCATTTACTCTTACTGTTAATTTCTTTTCATTAACTACTTTAAGAGCTTCAAGTGGCTCTTTATAGTCTGGGAAGCTCGCATCTATTACCTTAGAAATTAGCTTTGTACTACCTATATTAAATAAAACTCTATTTTCGTTTAATAGCACTTCTATCTCTGCAATGCTACTATCGCTATCCAATAGCTTTATTAATTCATGTACTGTTTTTTTAGGTATAATCACCCCAGTTAAGTTACCTATGTCTAACTCTAACTGCAAATTAACTTCAGCACTAGCTAAGCGATGAGAATCAGTGGCAACTCCTCTTAACACTTTATCGCCATTAGCATTAATAACTTGATGCAAGTAAACGCCATTCAAGTAGTATCTGGCTTCTCCTAAACACATAGCATGCTTTGTTTGGTTTAAAAGGAAATAAAGCAAATTTCGCTCTATAGTGAATTTATAACCTTCAAAAAACATATCAAAACTTGGAAATTCTTCTGCAAGCAAGCATGGTAAGCTAAATCTACTTTTTCCAGCTTTTAATAATACACTAGAGGTATTATCAATTTGAATATCAATTGTATCAGTATCGTAAATTTTCCTTACTATTTCATATAAGGTATGTGCTACAGTTGTGAAGCTAAAATTAACTTGATTTGCTATTGGTAATGTGTCAGTAACTGCTATATCCATATCTGTAGCAGTTAGAGTCAAATTATCTTTGTCTATTTCTATTTTTACATGCTCTAGAATAGGAATAGTGCTACGCTTTTCGACTATAGATTGAACTTTGGTTAGTGACTTTAATAAAGATTCTCTATTTATACTTACATGCATGCTAACAATTCGCTAATATTTTCAATAAAATTTTTTATAGCTTTACACTAATACTTTAATTTGTACATTACTTTATTTATTAACATTAGCAAAATGTAGTAAAATTACAATAATAAACTAGGTGAACAAGGCAAAAATTTAGGTTGATTCACTTTTATATACTGCTAATTAAATTTGCCAGAGTGAAATATCACTTATTGATATTAGACAAAAATAACTTAATCAGCGATTCCAAATCTATTCCAGGATTAGAATTATACAATTTTATAATTAATGGTGACATAGAATTCTTATTAAATCCTAAATTAGCTATAGCTGAGATAGCATCATTCACCAGCTGATTAGAGCTGCCAGTATTAACAGAATTCGTGTTTTTCATCTCATCAACCCCCTCTTCAATATAACTTTGTAAAACTTGGCCCATAATTTGTTTATTAGATTTTAATTCAGTCACTATTCTAGTTGCTAACTTGGGGCCTATTCCAATGATACTCTTGAAAGTTGCGATATTAGAGGTTTTTATAGCGTAAATAACTTGCTCTGGCACTAATTTACTTAGTATTGCAAGAGCAACCTTCCCACCTACTCCCTGCACCGATATTAGATGCTTAAAACATAATTTCTCTAAGTTATTGCTAAATCCATAAAGCAAACTCCCATCTTCTTTTACGTGCATATCGATTAGTATTGAATATGCAGTTCCTACTTCTAAGTTAGACAAAGTGTGACTAGAACAATAAACTATGTAACCTACTCCATTTACATCTATAATCATATACTCATCTTCTATATTATCTATTATACCAGTTAACTTACCGATCATAAAAAAAGCTTGAAATAAAATTTTTATTAGTAATTAATAAAAAAAATTGTTGTAATATTATAATACTTATTTAGTATGTAAAAAGTTGCTAGTAAACTTACCATAAATATTTTAATGTAGCAATTTTCAAGTTAGTGCCCGCATGATGGAATGGTAGACATAACGGACTTAAAATCCGTGGGGAGCAATCCCTTGCCAGTTCAAGTCTGGCTGCGGGTACCATCATTCCACAATTGTATATACCATTGGATTTTATTCAACCTGATTTATATTCAGCTTTTATCGCTATAAAAAAGATAAGGAGTTAGGTAAAATTTTTCTACTATCTACTACTAAGCATAATTTCTCATATAGAAATTCACTCAGCGAATTTAAAATAAAGCTAAATTAAATAATAAGTAATCGGTTTTTAGCAAAATCCAGAATCATTTTATTTTAACTAATTAAACCTCGATTTCGCTCAAAATATGATAAAAAGTAATAAAGCATTTTTTCTTAATAGCTTATCAGAAGCTGATAACGAAGTGTATGACATAATTCAAAATGAACTCAAAAGACAACAGTATAGCATAGAATTAATAGCATCCGAAAATATAGTTAGTAAAGCTGTATTAGAAGCTCAAGGTTCAATTTTAACCAACAAGTACGCAGAAGGATACCCAGGAGCTAGGTATTATGGTGGTTGCGAATTCGTGGACCAAGTAGAAAGCTTAGCTATAGATAGAGCTAAAAAAATCTTTGGAGCTCGTTTTGTAAATGTGCAACCTCACTCAGGTTCTCAAGCTAATCAAGCTGTGTTTTTAGCTCTATTAAATCCTAATGATACAATCTTAGGATTATCATTAGATTGTGGGGGACATCTTACGCATGGAAGTAAAGTTAATCTCTCAGGAAAATGGTTCAATGCAATGCACTATGGAGTGCATGCAGAAGATGGTAGTATAGATTATGAGGCAGTAGCTGAATTAGCAGCTAAACACAAGCCTAAACTTATAATAGCTGGGTGTTCAGCTTACCCCCGTCAAATTAACTTTGCTAAATTTCGTGAAATTGCAGATAGTGTATCAGCTTATCTTTTAGTTGATATGGCTCATTTTGCAGGATTAGTAGCTTGCAAACTATATAACGATCCTTTGCCATATGCCCATGTAGTAACTACTACGACTCATAAGACGTTACGTGGCCCTAGAGGAGGTATGATACTAACTAATGATGAAAAAGTAGCGAATTCTATAAAAAGCGCTGTATTCCCAGGTATACAAGGCGGACCTTTAATGCACGTTATAGCTGCCAAAGCGGTAGCATTCAATGAAGCACTAAAGCCTGAATATCATCAATATATGCAATCAGTTGCAGAAAATGCTAAAGTGATGGCAACAGTGATGAAAGAACGTAATTATAGTATTTACACTGATGGTACTGACTGCCACTTGATTTTAGTGGATCTACGCCCACAAAAGTTAACAGGTAAGCTAGCTGAAAAAAGTTTAGAAGCAGCAGGATTAACATGCAATAAAAACAGCATCCCATTTGATGATACCAAACCATCTATTACTTCAGGAATTAGGCTGGGCACACCAGCAGGAACAACTAGAGGATTTGGCATTAAAGAATTTGAGCAAGTCACTCATCTCATAGCTGATGTGTTGGATGAATTAAAAAACAACCCCGAAAATAATACAATAATCGAAAATATAGCTAAACAGAAAGTAATAGAATTATGTAAAAAGTTTAGCATATACGATAGCTCTGATAAGTAAAAAACATCTTAAGCATTAGAATCCGTTGAAAAGGTTGATTTAAAGCAACTTTCTTACTCAGTTTCGATTTTTAACACATACTAACAATATGGATCAAAACCAATTAAAAGAAAGCTCTAATCAAGAAGTAGAATTCGAGCATATATTAAAAAAGCGCTATTTATCTTATGCTATATCTACAATAGTATCAAGATCTTTACCTGATGTAAGAGATGGATTAAAGCCAGTACATAGACGCATAATATATGCGATGTATCAGCTAAAATTATCACCTGAAATGGGTTTTAAAAAATGTGCTCGTATTGTAGGAGACGTTATAGGTAAGTATCACCCCCATGGTGATACGGCAGTATATGATGCTTTGGTAAGGTTAGCTCAAAGTTTTGCAACTCGTTACCCTATAGTGGAAGGTCAAGGAAATTTCGGTTCTATAGATGGCGATTCTCAAGCAGCAATGCGTTATACTGAAGCTAAGCTTACTAAATACGCAACTTTGCTACTTAGTGATTTGGAATTAGATACCGTAGATTGGCAAAATAATTATGATAATAGCGATAGAGAGCCGGTAATTTTACCAACAGCAGTTCCAAATATATTAGCCAACGGAAGTGAAGGTATTGCAGTGGGTATGGCTACCTCTATTCCTCCACATAATATAGTTGAGATATGCCAAGCCTTAATCCACCTAATAAAAAATCCAAAAGCAACAAATATCGAACTAACAAGCTACTTATTAGGCCCAGATTTTCCCACCGGAGGAATAATAGTGAGTAGTCCTGAAGAAATAAGGTCTATTTACGAAACTGGAAAAGGCAATGTTAGGCTAAGAGCGAAATGGCATACGGAAATTCTAAAAAAGAACAATTATCAAGTAGTTATAAATGAAATACCATATCAAGTAACTAAAAAGCAAATACTAGAACAATTAGCATTACTTTACGAAAATAAAAAATTACCACTAATAAGTGATTTTAAAGATTTATCTGATGAAGAAATTCGTTTGATTATAATACCTAATCAAGGAGTAGAAGCAGATTTACTGATGGAGAGCTTATTCAAGGCTACTGACCTTGAAGTGAGAATTTATATCAATATGAATGCATTAAATTCCGAAGGCAATCCTCAAGTAATGCCTTTAAAACAAATACTAACAGAGTTTTTAGAGCATCGTTATGTGGTAGTAAAACGTAAGCTAAATTACTTATTAAACAATATAATAAGTCGTTTAGAGGTTTTACAAGGCCTACTAATAGCTTATCTTAACTTAGATGAAGTAATCCACATAATTAGGGAAGAGGAAAACCCTAAACAAGAACTTTTATCTCGATACAATCTGACAGAAAAACAAGTAGAAGCCATTCTCAATATGAGGTTGCGCTCCTTAGCTAAATTAGAACAAATAGAACTAGAAAAAGAAATTATAAAGTTTAGTAAGGAAAAGCAAGAGTTAGAAACAATATTGAATAATGAAAATAAAACTTCTGAATATATAGTAAAAGACTTAAAGCAAATTCAAGCTCAATACTCAAAAGACAAATCTGCTGTGCGTAAAACAACTTTTGGTTCATTACCTATAGTTAGTTTAGAGCAAGCTATGGTAGATTTAAATAATCTTAATAAGAGCCCTGTTTCGATAATAATATCCAAAATGGGATGGATAAGAACTCAAGCTAATCATAATCTAACTAATATTAAATACAAGGATGGTGATGAGGGAAAATTTATCATAGAAAGCTATGATAATAGTAAGTTAGTATTATTCTCTAATTTTGGGAAATTTTATACTGTTACAATTAATAAATTATCCAGAAAAAATTTTGAACCTATACGTGTTTTATTAGATTTAGCAAATCAGGAAGACCTAATAGCAGCATTTGATTATAGTGAAGATAAAAGCTCAATCAACATCTTAATAGCTAGCGAAGATGGAAAAGGTTTTATAGTACCAATAAAAGATGTTATAGCTCAAACTAAATCTGGTAAGCAAATACTCAACTGCGAGGCAGGCAAAGCATCTATATGTAAAGTAGTTGAAGGTGAATGGGTAGCTAGTGTGGGACAAAATCATAAATTACTTCTGTTCCCAACTTCGCAAATACCAATAATGAGACGCGGCAAAGGGGTTTCGATACAAAAATTCAACAACAGTAAATTGGCTGACATTATATTTAGTGATACTGATCAAGTAATTAGATGGGAAAGAAAAAATCAAGCCAATAATAATACTATTGGTGATAAAAAAATGAAAGAATTAAAAGAAGCTTACTTATGGCGAGGTAATAGAGGCGGATTTGGCAGAATAGTTCTCAGCAAAATATGGATAGATTAATAGTTGATTGTTTTAGTAAAGTATTATACAATTTAGTTAGTTTAGAGCTCCTAAAAACAATTAGTAAATGTTTATATGTTTCTTACTACTAAAACAAAATATGCAGTCATGGCTATGGTTGAAGTAGCTATTAATAGTAGCGAAAGTAGCAATCCCATAAAGATAGCTACTATTGCAGAGAAGCAAAATATTGAAATAACTTACTTAGAACAAATATTCACTCAATTACGTAGAAGCGGTTTGGTGAACTCAGTAAGAGGTCCTGGAGGAGGTTATAAGCTAAGCAAGCCTTCTTGCACAATAGCAATAAGTGATATAGTCAAAGCAGTATCCGAAAGTATAAAGATGACTAGATGTAGCAGTCCTTCAAAAGGGTGTATGAAAAACCATAGTCGTTGTTATACCCATAAATTATGGCATAACTTAGAAAATCGTATAAGTGACTACTTACAATCCACTACTTTGGCTGATGTTATTACTAACGCTTTAGAAGTATAAGATTAAAACAAGACTTTATATAGTTTACTACTATTACAGTCATATTATAAGCGAATATGAATGAAAAGTATCGATAATATGCAAAATCTAGATAGAGAATATATATATTTTGACCATAACGCTACGACAAAGATTTTGCCTCAAGTAAAGCAAGCTATCTTTGAGGTGATTGATATTGAAGGCAATGCCTCGTCTGTGCACAAGATAGGTAGAAAAGCTAAAAGTTTAGTAGAAAATGCTCGTAGCAAAATCAAACTAGCTTTGAAGATTAGTAATGATTATGAATTAATATTTACAAGCAATAGTACAGAAGCTAATAGCTTGGCTTTAAATCCAGTTAATAATCATATAGTTTTAGCTTCTGCAATAGAGCATAGCGCTGTACTTCAATTAGCTGGTAATCCTTTAATACCAGTGAATCAAGATGGCTTAATAGAGATCGATAAAACGTTAGAGTTAGTCAAACTTGGACTCACTAAAGCTAAGGAATCTAATACTAAGTTATTAGTTTCTGTTATGTTAGCTAATAATGAAACAGGAGTAATACAACCTGTAAAAGAGTTGTTTGGACTAATTAGAAGTCTAGATCCTAACATTATTCTTCACTCGGATATTACTCAGGCTGTAGGCAAGATCCAAGTAGCATTAGATGATCTAAATGCTGATATGGTTACACTAAGTCCACATAAGTTTGGAGGCCCTTTAGGAGTGGGAGGACTGATACTAAAACGCAATCTATTTTCAACCTTAAATCCTATAATACTAGGTGGTGGACAAGAATATGGCTTAAGATCGGGAACTTATAATATACCAGCAATTCATGGCTTTGGAGTTGCTTGTGAATATATAGAAGATAATTTAAGGAATATTGAAAAAACTAAAACTCTAATTAATTATATAGAAAAACAAATTTTATCTATTTCTGATAAAGTTACAATATTTGGTGGTAATGTTAATCGCTTACCTAACACCACTTCCATAAGTATGCCTTATGTAAATTCTGAAACTCAAGTAATACATTTTGACACACATGGTATAGCTGTAAGCGCTGGAGCAGCATGCTCCTCAGGGAAAACTAAAAACCCATATGTTCACATGGCTATGGGTTATAGTGAGAGTGAAGCGAAGACTGCTTTAAGAGTAAGTTTAGGAATAAATAATAATATTGAAGAAGCACAATATTTTATTAATGTATGGAAGAAATTATATAACAGCACAAGGAAAGAAGATAATAACCTTAACCTAAGACTTGTTAGCAATCATTAATAGAATGTTAGAATATAATATGATTACTAAATTTGAAAATTGAAAAAACAAAAATAAAATAACCTAAAAATAAAGATAACTATAATATGGAAGCCAAAAAAATATATATGGATTATATGGCAACAACCCCAGTAGATCCAAGAGTGTTAGAAGTTATGCTACCTTATTTTAATGAAAAATTTGGTAATCCACATTCCCGGACTCATAGTTTTGGTTGGGATGCTGAAACAGCTGTTGAAGAAGCAAGAGCTAAAGTTGCTAAAGTAATAAATGCTGATAAAAGTGAGATTATATTTACCTCAGGAGCGACAGAATCTAACAATTTAGCTTTAAAGGGAGTAATGCGCTTTTATCGCAAGCACTCAGATAAAAATCATCTTATTACTACAAACACAGAGCATAAATGCGTTCTAGATTCTTGTAGGCAATTAGAACAAGAAGGTTTTAGAGTAACATACTTACCAGTATTAAAAGATGGCTTAGTTGACTTAGAATTATTAGAAAATGCAATAAAAGACGATACTGCACTAGTTTCGATTATGGCTGTCAATAATGAGATAGGAGTAATACAACCCTTATCTGCAATAGGCGCTATATGTCGAACGAAAAAGGTTTTTTTCCATACTGATGCTGCACAAGGATTTGGCAAAATACCTCTAGATGTCAAATCTATGCAGATAGATCTGTTGAGTATTTCTGGACATAAAGTTTATGGCCCTAAAGGTATTGGAGCTTTATATGTAGGTAAAAAACCTAGAGTAAGGTTAGAGGCACTAATCAGCGGAGGAGGTCAAGAGCGAGGGATGCGTTCAGGAACCTTACCTACTCCGTTAATAGCTGGTTTAGGTGCAGCATCTGAATATGCTATTAACGAAATGCAGGATGAGCAGCAGAATATAAAAAGACTTAGTGATAAGATGATAAGTGAATTAACAGCAATTCCCGAAGTTCAGCTTAATGGAAGTACCAATAACCGAATTCCAGGTTGCTTCAACTTGAGTTTTGCCGGAATAGAAGGCGAATCAATGATAGGAGCAATAAATAATATTGCTGTTTCATCGGGTTCAGCTTGCACTTCAGCTTCGTTAGAACCATCATATGTGCTAAAAGCTTTAGGGATAGAGGCTGAGCTATCTCATACTTCAATAAGATTTAGTATTGGCCGCTTCACTACTGAGGATGAGGTAAATAATGCAATTAATCTAATAAAGAAAGCCATAGAACGCTTAAGAAATTTAAGCCCTTTATGGGAAATGATGCAGCAAGGAATAGATTTAAAAAGTATAAAATGGTCAGGTCATCATTAGATTAAACTTAATAACACTTAAAATGATTTAGTGATAAGTTTATTAGCAATAATCAATGATATAACATAAAATTATAATAAAAATATAAGGTAAAAAAATGGCTTACAGTAAAAAAGTTATAGATCACTATGAAAATCCTCGTAATGTCGGAACTTTCAACTCAAATGAAGAAAATATAGGTACAGCTCTAGTTGGAGCACCAGAGTGTGGAGACGTATTACGTTTACAAATAAAAGTAAATAAAGAAACAGGAGTCATAGAAGATGCAAAATTCAAAACTTTCGGATGCCTTTCTGCCATAGCGTCAAGTTCATTAGTTACTGAGAAAATAAAAGGCTTAACTCTCGAGCAAGCAACAGAAATACGTAATGTTGATATAGCTGAGGAGCTTTCTTTACCACCAGTTAAAATTCACTGTTCAGTGTTAGCTGAAGAAGCTATCAAAAGCGTTATTGCTGATTATAGACATAAATCTAATCACGCTAATAACCATGAAAATTCTAGTAACTAATGTAATACTTTTGAAACTTCAACAATTTGCGTTGTCAAATTTCGGGATTATCTTGTGCTCACCTATATTAATATAGGCTCCGCAATCTCACCGCTCATTTTTCTAGCAACTATTGAAGTTTCTTTGGTAAATTAGTAAAATTGATACTAATTTGAATGGATAAAATATAAAAAATGGTTAGATCAATAAGCAAAAATAGCAAATGTACTGAAACCAATGCCAGCACATTTGCTGAATTTCATAATAATTCTAATTTAATTAATGAAAAAAATGCAGCTTCTCAAGTTAAAAAAAGATCAATAATATCATTAACTCAAGCTGCAGCAGATCGCATTAATGATCTAATTAATGCTCGAGATAAACCTTCTCTAGGCATAAGAGTGGGGGTTAAGGTGGGGGGATGTAACGGTTTATCTTATAAATTCGAGTATTGCGATGAACGTATACCTAGCGATGAAGAAGTATATGAAAAAGGTGTAAAAGTTTTTATAGATATTAAAGCAGTATTATACTTAGTAGGAACTCAGCTCGATTATATTGATGAAAAAGTGAGATCAGGATTTATCTTTATTAATCCAAATATTAAAGGACAATGCGGTTGTGGTGAATCATTTAGCGTATAAAATAGGCTTATTGCAAAATGTCTATTTTACTAAAAAGATTGATATATCATTATGAGCTAATGATGAAAATAGCGTTTTTTGTTCCTTCTATCGCTTTTATGATTCTAAGCTCTAAAAGTATTTTTCTAAACTGAGTCATATATAAAAAAATTGCCAAAGGCCGGTTTTTCGATTAAAAAGGTATCATTCTCATAAATTCTAAAATAGCTATCCTAAAAATTGAAATGAAAAATAACGAAATATTAGAAGCTAAGCGTAAATCAGCTAGACTTGGTGGTGGCCAAGCAAAGGTTGACAGACAACACGATCAAGGTAAACTTACCGCACGCGAACGTATAGAAGTATTTTTTGATCCAGATTCGTTCGAGGAGCTAGATAGCTTTATTGAGCAACGTCATAATGTCTTAGGAAGTGATAAATCTGCAATACCTGGAGATGGCGTTATCACTGGTTATGGTACAGTAAACGGTCGTTTAGTAATTGCTTGTAGCCAGGACTTTACTGTTTCTGGGGGGTCATTAGGCGAAATGCATGCCAAGAAAATAACTAAAGCTCAAGATATGGCTATTAAGCTAAGTGCTCCTATAGTTTTTATCAACGACTCTGGAGGAGCGAGAATTCAAGAAGGTGTAGATTCTTTAGGAGGTTATGGTGAGATATTTCAGCGCAATGTTGATGCATCTGGGGTTATCCCTCAAATAGCTTTAGTTATGGGTCCGTGTGCAGGAGGAGCAGTATATTCACCAGCTTTAACAGATTTCACATATATGGTGCAAGGCACATCATACATGTATCTTACTGGCCCAGATGTAGTAAAAACAGTAACGCATGAAGATATAACTCACGATAAGCTAGGAGGTGCTAAAGCACACTCTGTAAAGAGTGGCGTTTGTGATTTAGCTTGTGAAAATGATATTATATGTTTACAGCAAGCTCGTCGTTTGCTCGATTTTCTTCCATCTTCTAATAAAAGTGGAATACCAGTGCGTTCAACATTGGACCCAGCAGATCGTATAGAGATGCTGCTAAATAATTTAGTCCCTGAAAGTTCTAGCAAGCCTTATGATATTAAGCAATTAATAGAAAAAATAGTTGATGAAGGTGATTTTTTAGAATTGAAAGCTGAATTTGCTAAAAATATAATTACTGGCTTTGCCCGTTTTGAAGGTAGAACAACAGGGATAGTGGCGAATCAGCCTATGTATTTGGCTGGATGCTTGGATATAGATGCATCTGTTAAAGCAGCGCGCTTTATAAGATTTTGTGATGCTTTTAATATACCTATAGTCACTCTAATTGATGTTCCAGGATTTTTACCAGGTGTGTCTCAAGAACATAGAGGCATCATAAAGCATGGTGCTAAGTTACTTTATGCCTATGCTGAAGCTACTGTACCTAAAGTGAGCGTTATTATTCGCAAAGCTTACGGAGGAGCTTATATAGTAATGAATTCTAAGCATTTAAAAGGCGATATAAATTATGCATGGCCAAATACTGAAATAGCGGTTATGGGTGCTAAAGGTGCAGTAGCAGTTTTATATAGAAATTCCAATTTAACTCAAGAGCAGTTAGATGAAAAAATTATTCAGTATCAAGAGAAATTTGCTTCTCCTTTTATTGCTGCTTCGAGAGGTTATATAGATGATATAATACGTCCTTACAGTACTCGTTGGAAAATATGTAAGGCTTTAGCATTGTTAGAAAATAAACAAGTTAGTAAACCTTGGAAAAAACACGATAATTTGCCATTGTAGCTAATAAGATTTAGGTGTTTTTGACTGAAAAGTTAAATAAAATTTAATTAGATAATTGGATTTTATCTCTTAAAATAAAAGTTTGGTAAGTGTGAATAAAAATCGGATATGTATTATATAATATAGTGCAATAGAATTTGGTTGAGCATTAAGAATAACATCGATAGCATTAGCTAAAAAAGTGTATTTTTCTAATATTTTAGTGATTAATTTCTTTAAATTAGCCCTAAATTTCTCAATTATGTTTAATTAGGAGTAAATATGGTGGCAAAAATAACAAAATATATTTTACATTTTCAATGAGATTTTTAGTTTTTTCTGATTTGTGGAAGGTATAGTCATTCCAATTGATAATTATAGAATTCAAAGGCTTGATCGATAGGA
>CAYLWW010000017.1:0-21436 GCA_964387585.1 uncultured Candidatus Midichloriaceae bacterium | reverse complement strand
TTACCATTACCTGTAACTCCAGTAATAAATTCGGCACTACTATAACTAGAAAACATAATTTTTTTGTAAAGCTTAGTTCCTAAATTTCTTTCAATATCATTTGGCGATAATTTTGATTTTCTTAAGAAATCAAAGAATAAAGTGCAAAATTCATTATTACTGAATGCTTGATTTAAGAAGTCTACATTTTGAGATAGTAATTTTAAACTACTTAAAAAGCTATTTTGGAGCTCTTTTAATTGACCTGCATTTAAATTTTCAATTCTATCTAAAGAACTTCTAAACTTTTGTACAGATTGATTAGCGTAATTATAACTATGATGTCTCTCTAGCATTATAAAATTATATTTTAATAGTTTGTAAAGTAACTCAATCCTAATCCAAATTAAGTATTTTTCAATCGAAAAAATGATTTTTTATGAGAAATTTACTCAAAAAAATCAATTATTTTTAATAAAGTATTAAATTATACCCCAATAATATGATTTTTGAGCAGTTATAGCGATTTAGCTTAAGAAAGATATTTAAAAAAATAGAAATCGATGATATCGTATAAATTACTAATTTCTTACATTTTACTGTTAATGAAGTGCTTTATGTTAGCCAGGAATTTCTCTACTTATTCCTCTACCTTAGCTTTAAATAATACCCTATTGCATAAAGCCGTTAAAAAAACATTCGAGATATAGCTTTTTTATTCACACAGCCTTGCTGTTATATTTACTCCTCTTTTTACCCGAGATTCTTTTGCTTTTCTCGCCTCATTCTCTATCTTTGCAAAGTCTAAGCTCAATAACGCTCTAGTCAATATATATACCAAGGAGATTTTAACAGTTAAAATGAGCGGTGAATTTGCAGAGCCTGTATTAATAGGCGAACGTCAGCGAAGGGCCGAAATTTCACAACGAAAGTGTTGAAGTATCAAAGGTATATAACGCTTTGCTTAGCTATATCTTTTATGGCTTCTAGGTACTTAACTGGTTAACTGACATTACCCAATTCAATGTGAGCATCACTCTTTCTCTTCAATATATGTTATACTGCTTCTTTATCATTTTCTAATGATTATAGTATATCTCATCCCTTTCTCAAACTTTTTTCATCTAATAATTAATCAGATGCTGTTTTAGCTACTCTAATATAGCCACCATATAATGCACCAGCAAAAGGCATCATCACATTATATAAAGCATTACTAAGCTTTGCTTCATTAACGGAACAATTGCCTCCTATAACCTCAAACTTCATCGATGAAGCAATATTATTTAAGCAAACTTCTTCATATCTATTACTTATACCATTACTATCATTCTTAAAATTCTTATCATTTGTTATTTCTTTGCATATACGCGGTAAATAATTCTTATAATAATTATAAGTAGTTTCAGCTTGAGCTGCCTGATTAGGACTTCGAGATATGAATAAAACACTATTTTCATCTTCGCTCTTAGTAAGAGTAAATAGATCTATAGTATCAAATGTATTAGGTCTAGATTTATTATAACGAGGAGTATCAATAATCTTAAATTCGTATTTTGAATACCCTATAATTCTTTCAGCAGCCTCCAGTATCAAGTCACTTTCAGTAAGAGATTTTACATCTTTTTCTAATTTATCAGCTAAATTAGTTAAATACTCTTTACCACCGTCGGACATAACTCCAACTCCATTATAATTTACATAGCGCTCACCAGCTAACAGATAAATCTTTGCCTTAGCAAGATTCACTCCATAAGATTCATTAGTAAGAATATTTTTAAGATAATATAATCTTTTATCAATTTCTTCTTTAGTTGCTCCAAAAACTGCAACAACATCAAATTTATTTACTAAAATATCAGTATCTGCTGATTCTTTACCATTGATACCACAACCAAAAGATACATCGCAATTAGATTCAATAAAAGAAATATGCTTACACTGCATATCATAATCCATTTTAGCATAATAACTCCCAGGAAGTACTTCGCGACAAAATCCTAGATTATTGACTAATTCAAGCAAATCAGATTGGTAAGTATTAATCCATTTAGGCACATTAGATTCCCACCTTTCGCCAGTTCTAGCAAAAAGTTTTTTTTGAGTAACTTGGATTATCCAATCATGTGCATGAGCAAAAGAAGGAAAAATAAAATTTTGCAACAAGCTTTCAGTATCACAATGCTGTAGTATTTTTACATTATCAACTTGATAACTATCAGCAGCATTGCATTTTGAATCGATAGCAACTTTGACTAATTTATCGCATAAAAGATAGCTATCATCACTTGGAATGTTATAATAACTTGATTGATTTTTCTCACATATGTACTTACATGATTCATCTAAAAACCCTTCTTCAAATGAACCAGATAAATACAGTACCTTAGCTATATTAACAGAATCTATATGATTAAATCCGTAATAACTAAGAACATTTTCTAAACCATAATCTATCATAAAATTATATAAAAAATGTTATTTTTATTTTGCTATATCTGACCAAAAATTCTTTACCTTAGCAAAAAAACCTGACGACTGAGGACTACTATTTTGTTCGTTACTTTCCTTTTCGAATTGCTCCAATAATTCTTTCTGTTTATTATTTAAGTTTACAGGAGTCTCAACATAGATCTTCACTAATAAGTCACCGTATGTAGCAGTGCCGCTACTAGATTTCATAACTGGCATTCCTTTTCCTTTTACTTTTAACTCAACTCCATTTTGAGTACCTATAGGAATATTAATCTTAATTAAACTACTATCTATACCTGGTATATCTATACTTCCCCCTAACGCAGCGGTAGTCATTTTAACTGGTACCGTGCAAAACAGATTTTTCCCTTCGCGCTTATATAAAGAATGACTCTTAATATTAACAAAAATATACAAGTCACCAGCCGGACCACCACGTAGCCCAGCTTCACCTTCGCCAGATAATCTTATACGATCTTGATGATTAATACCAGAAGGCACGGTAACCACAATGGTTTTTTGTTTATTTACCCTACCCTCACCACGGCAAGTACCGCAAGGATCTTTTAGAACTGTTCCATTACCACCACAAACATTACAAGTCTGCTCTATAGTAAAAAAACCTTGCTGACTTCTAATGCGACCACTTCCTCCACATCCTAAGCATTTAACAGCAGAATTACTCGATTTTCCACCACTACCAGCACAAGATTCACATTTCACAGCAGTAGTATAACGAATATTTTGCTTTTTACCATTGTAAGCTTCTTCCAGAGTAATGTTAAGCTCATAGCTTAAATCAGCACCTTTATTCACTGTTTTACTACGTCTAGCACCACTTGCTGAATCTCCAAAGATAGTGCTGAATATATCAGCGAAATCATCAAAACCAGTTTCGGTATAAGCGCTACTACTGAAACCTCCTCCACCTGTACCACCTTGTTCAAAAGCTGAATGACCATACCTATCATAAGCAGAACGCTTTTGCTCGTCTTTTAATACTTCATAAGCTTCATTAATTTCCTTAAACTTTTTCTCTGCTTCTTTATTACCAGCATTACGATCAGGATGATACTGCATCGCTAACTTACGAAACGATTTTTTAATGGTATCAGCATCAGCATTCTTACTTACCTCAAGTAACTGATAATAATCTTTTTTACTCATTTAACTATTTATAGAATTTACAGAAAAATTAATATTTTTTTAGTTTTATATTATTTTATATTAAGCTTAAATTTGTTGGCAATTAATCACCTCAAATGCCTAGCCTTAATTTTGTTTAAGTACAAAGCTAATAGCAAAATAATACTTACTACTTTATAAATCAAAGTATCCAAGGTATTATAGCACTAATACGTTCTCTTTTTTAAAGGTATAGAATTTATTTCATCAGTCATAGGGGTCAATACAACATCTCTATAATCAATTGAGGTTTTACCAGTAATATAATCCACTAATATCAAACTATGTTTCAACCAATCTTTATCATCGCGTTCAGGATAATCTTCTCGAGCATGAGCCCCTCTACTTTCTTGCCTATTTAATGCTGAATGAATTGTAGCTACAGACTGTAATCTTAAATTATCTAACTCAAGCGCTTCTAGTAAATCGCTATTCCAAATCATCCCATTATCACTTATATGTATATCATCATAAGAATGATATACTACTTCCATTTTTTTGCACCCAGTGGATAACACATCTTCGGTCCTAAAAACATTAGCATAATTTTGCATAGTTAATTGCATTTTATGCCTAATCCGAGACGTTGGAAGCGAACCTTTAGAATGACGGAGCTTATCTAACCTGCTAAAGCTACTCTCACCATCATTATTTTTCAATTTATTTATACTATTCCCTTCTTTAACCAACTCTGCAGCCCTTATAGCAGCTGCTCTACCAAACACAACCAAATCTAATAGCGAGTTAGAACCTAAACGATTAGCACCATGAACTGATACACAAGCAGATTCTCCTATAGCCATCAATCCAGGAACAACCTTCAGTTCCCCATTAACTTTTTGTAATACCTCACCATGATAATTGGTAGGTATACCGCCCATATTATAATGAACCGTAGGCACTACTGGAATATGATCTTTAGTAACATCTACTCCAGCAAAAATACGTGCAGTTTCTGATATTCCTGGCAACCTTTCGTTTATCACTTCACTGTCTAAATGAGAAAGAACTAAATTTATATAATCTTTTTTAGGACCGCACCCCCTTCCTTCACGGATTTCCATGGTAATAGCACGGCTAACAACATCGCGCGAAGCTAAATCTTTAGCATGAGGAGCATAACGCTCCATAAATCTCTCACCTTCACTGTTAATTAAGTAACCACCTTCACCTCTAACACCTTCACTTATCAAGCAACCAGCTTTGTATATGCCAGTAGGATGAAATTGAACAAATTCCATATCCTGTAAGGGTAAACCAGCTCTAAGCACCATTCCATTACCATCTCCAGTGCAAGTATGTGCTGATGTCGCAGAAAAATAAGCTCGTCCGTACCCCCCTGTAGCTAATACTACAGCATGAGCAGCAAAACGATGAAGAGTACCATCTTCAAGAGAATACGCAGTTACACCTTTACAACTCCCATTATCGTCAAGAATTAAATCTAATGCAAAGTACTCGATAAAAAACTCAGCTTTTGCCTTAAGACATTGCTGATATAATGTATGAAGTATAGCGTGACCTGTACGATCAGCAGCAGCACAAGTACGCTGAGCAGGACCACCTTCACCAAAGTTAGTAGTCATACCGCCAAAAGGCCTTTGATAAATTTTACCATCATGAGTCCTAGAAAATGGTACGCCATAACGCTCTAGTTCTATCACTGCTGCTTTAGCATTTTTACACATATACTCAATAGCATCCTGATCTCCTAACCAATCAGATCCCTTTACAGTATCATACATATGCCAACGCCAATCATCATCCCCCATGTTACCTAAAGCAGCACTTATTCCACCTTGAGCAGCAACAGTATGACTTCTAGTGGGAAAAACCTTAGTAACACAAGCAGTTTTCAAACCACGTTCAGACATACCTAATGTGGCACGAAGACCAGCACCACCTGCTCCTACTACTATCACATCATAATAGTGATCAATTATCTTATAAGCTGCCATATCAACCTTTTTAAACTAATTATATGGCCAAGATAGCTTTATCAAAGCCACTATCAATCAAAATAATCCTTAATTTATTATTTTTTATAAATTTATACAATCATGCAAAAGCTTCTGACCAATTTCCCTTAGTCGCAGCTTTTGAATACTCAGTAGCCCTGTTTTCAAAAAAATTAGTGTGTTCTGGGGCATTCAATATTTCATCGATCCATGGCAATGGGTTACGTGATATATTATATATACTATTTAACCCGAGTTGATTCAAACGGCGATTAGCAATAAATCTAATATAACGTTTAATGTCCTCAGCCTCCATCCCTTTTATTGCCCCCTCAAATTCAAAAGCTAAATCTATAAAAGCATCTTCATGCTCAACTACTTCCTTACACATATTATAAATATCTTCTTTTAAACTCTCAGTTTTTAAATCAGGATTTTCTTCAAGAAAAGCTAAATACAGCTTTATTATAGAATCAGTATGCAATGTTTCATCACGCACTGACCATGCCACAATTTGTCCCATCCCTCTCATCTTACCAAATCTTTGAAAATTCAATAACATAGCAAAAGAAGCGAATAATTGTAATCCTTCAGTAAAAGCCCCATAAGCAGCTAAAGTTCTAACAATAGACTCTCGAGAATCTACATTAAACTTCTTCATATACTCATACTTATCTTTCATCTGCTTGTATTTCATAAAGGCTTGATATTCTACTTCAGGCATACCAACTGTATCCATTAAGTGAGAATAAGCATCAATATGAATGGTCTCCATATTAGAAAAAGCAGATAACATCATTTGTACCTCAATAGGAGCAAAAATCCTGCTATAATGCTTCATATAACAGTTATTTACTTCTATATCAGCTTGAGTAAAAAAGCGAAATATTTGAGTTAACAGATGCTTTTCTGCTAATGTTAAATTTTGCTTCCAATCTTTAACATCATCTGCCATGGGCACTTCCTGCGCTATCCAATGCACCTGTTGTTGCCTTAACCAAGCATCATAAGCCCAAGGATAATGAAATGGCTTATATACTGGTTGAGCATTTAAAAGAGACATACAAACACTTATTTATAATAATTTAGTTTGAGTTATTAAAGTGGAAGAAATTACTAAAATACCTAAAAATACTACGACAAATTAGATACTTTAACAATTGGCTTTTACTTAATAAATAATGCAATGAAAGCGATAGCAAGTATAGCATTTATTAATAGAAAGTTAAATGAATAATTCAAAAACTTAATAATTTACTAAACAATAATATCGCTAAAACTGCATTTTATTTTATCATTACTAACAAAAAATAAGGCTTATGTAGTCCTATTAGAAATCCATACCCATGTCATCCATGCCAGGAGCTCCACGACCCATTCTACCTGCATCTTTTTTGTCATCAACTTTTTCCACTATAGCCCCTTCAGTAGTTACAAGTAATCCTGCAACTGAAGCCGCACTTTCTAAAGCAATACGAACAACTTTTGTAGGGTCTATAATACCAGCTTTGAAAGCATCAACAAATTGATGAGTTTGAGCATCAAAAATTTGCTGTGTATTATTATTTTCTAAAAGTTTTTCTATAGTAGAAGCTCCCTCTAAACCAGCATTTTCAAGAATACGACGAGTAGGAGCAGCTAAAGCTTTCCTTATAATCTCAATTCCAGCTGTTTCATCTTCATCCTTACCCTTTAAGTCTTTTAAGATCTTAGAAGCATATAATAAAGTACAACCACCACCTGGCACTATACCTTCAGCAAGAGCTGCCTTAGTAGCATGATAAGCGTCTTCTACTCTATCTTTTTTCTCTTTTACTTCAATTTCAGTAACGCCACCTACCCTTAATACAGCAACACCTCCAGCAAGTTTAGCAAGCCTTTCTTGTAACTTCTCTTTATCATAATCAGAAGTACAGTCATCTATTTGAGCTTTAATTTGCTTACAGCGAGCTTCAATAAGTTTTTTCTCTCCACCACCACTGACTATTGTAGTATCATCTTTAGAAATGATGACTTTATGAGCAGTACCTAAATGCTGTATAGTGGTATTTTCTAGCTTATGACCTAATTCTTCACTTACTAATTGAGCACCAGTTACTACAGCTATATCTTCCAGCATTGCTTTACGGCGATCACCAAAACCTGGAGCCTTAACTGCAGCTACTTTTAAACCACCACGCAATTTATTTACTACTAAAGTTGCTAGAGCTTCACCTTCAACATCTTCAGCAATTATCAATAACGGCCTGCCTGATTGAACTATAGATTCTAATAAACCTAGTATTTGCTGTATATTGCTTAACTTTTTATCAAAAACTAAAATACAAGGCTTTTCTAATTCCACAATCATCTTTTCTGAATTGGTTACGAAATACGGAGATAAATATCCACGATCAAAATTCATACCCTCCACTACTTCTAACTCTAAATCATTGCTGCTCTTAGCTTCTTCAACAGTAACAACACCATCCTTACCAACTTTATCAAAAGCTTCAGCTAATTTATGCCCTATAACAGAATCACCATTAGCGGAAATAGTTGCCACTTGAGCTATTTCTTCTGATGAAGTAACAGCTTTAGACATTTTTTTAATCTCTTCTACTAACGCTTTGGATGCAACTTCAATACCACGACGTAATCCCATAGGATTCATTCCAGCAGCAACAGCTTTCACTCCCTCTATAGCAATAGCACGAGCTAAAACTGTAGTAGTAGTAGTTCCATCTCCAGCATTATCGTTAGCTTTACTAGCAGCTTCTTTTAATATTTGTACACCTAAGTTTTGAAAACGATTCTGTAACTCAATCTCTTTTATTACAGTAACTCCATCTTTTGTGATTTTAGGAGCTCCAAAAGATTTCTCTATCACTACAACACGACCACGTGGCCCTAAAGTCGAACCTACTATATCTGCAGCAATATCAATTCCTCTCAACAATTCTTCTTTCGCTTTACTTCCACGAATAATTTCTTTTACTGGCATATCCACCTCATTTTGATACTTATTTTACTTTTATTTTATTTGAAATTTTATAAAACTGATAAATTCCTTAATTACATCATACAATTAAACTAATTCTTCTTATCTATTATCGCTAATATATCTGATTCTTTCATAATCAAATAATCAGTACCTTCTAGATTCACTTCAGCACCGCCCCATTTAGCAAATAGTACTACATCACCAACTTTTACATCTAAAGGAGTAATACTGCCTTTATCATCTTTATATCCATTACCAACTGCTATAATTTCACCATATTTAGGCTTTTCTTGAGCAGAATCAGGTATTATTATCCCTCCTGGACTTTTTTTCTCTGGCTCGATAGGTTTAATTAGAACGCGATCTTTAAGTGGTTTAATTACTGCCATTTTTACCTCTTTACATAAGTTAATTATTTATTTTTGCTTGTTTAGCAGCCATAGTATTTAAGCTATTTACTATAAGCAACTTATACCTCTCATATATGACTCATTATTAGCTTTTCAAGGTTTTAATTAAAATAAATTTTTTAACTAAAGAAAAATTATTCTATAAAAGAAATTTTTAATTGACTATATCAAAGCAAAACCCAATAAAAATCAATATCTTTTGCAATGAAATTACTATATCAACCTATAGAATAGTTTAATAAATCAAAATATTTATTAAGCTAATTAAAGTCTTGCAATAAAACATCTCACTTTTTCAGTAAATTCATTATTTATAAATAATTTAAAGATTTTTATGAATTTATTTTAAAAAAATCTTTAACTAAAGTTATTTCAATGCTAAATTTCTATTTAATTAATAAATTAGTTTAGTATATTAACTACTAATACTAATGCTAATAATCCAATTATCGCTATTACAATCTGTTAAAAATATATTTTTATTAAAAAAGCCAATTTAAAAAAGATATGCAATATAAGAGTAAAAGTTAAAAAATTATAAATTTTATGAAATAGCTTCAAACTATCTATCTTTTAAAAGATAAAGGAAAGGATAAAAAATCACTCTACTCTTATAATTTCAAACATTTTTATAAATATTAAAAATCAATATTAAACAGAGAGATGAATTAAAAAATAAATTAAATTTTAGCAAACTTTATGGTATTGTAAAAGCATATGGCAAAAAAATCGCCTAGCATAAAAGAAAGCCAAGTTCTTCACTTAAACAACTTTATCGAAATGCTAGCTGTAGAACGTTCTGCAGCTAATAATACTATATTATCTTACCGTAAAGATATATCAGACTTAATATTATTTCTAACTTCAAAAAATAACGACATAACTAAAGTAAATCACTCTGAAATAGTATGTTACATTAATGATTTAAACAATCAAAAGCTAGCTAATTCCACCATAGCACGTAAAATTTCATCCATTAGACAATTCTTTGAGTTTATGATCAGTGAGAAATTAAGGCCTGATAATCCAGCCTTAAAAATAGCAATTCCTAAACGCAACCAACTTTTACCCAAATCTTTACCAGAAAATAGCATAGAAAAGTTATTAGAAAGCGCTGAAGCAGATAAAAGCGCCGAAGGAATACGAAATGCAGCTATGCTAGAAACTCTATATGCTACTGGAATGAGAATTTCTGAATTAGTTACTTTAAAAATACAATCACTAGAACGCAACTTAACCGATAACAGCTTATTGAATTCAATGCTTATTTCTGGTAAAGGAGGAAGAGAACGGATAGTTATACTAAGTGATAGCGCTATAAGCAAATTGAGCGAATATTTAATTATTAGACAACACTTTCTCGAATCTCGTAGCTATATTACTGACTGGCTCTTCCCATCTTTAACTAAAAGAGGTAAAATTACCTATATAAGCAGACAACGCTTTGGCCAAATATTAAAAAGCATAGCCTTAAGCAATGGTATAGAACCCAAATTAATTTCTGCGCATAAAATTCGTCACTCATTCGCCAGTCACATGCTTCGTAATGGGGCTAATATAAGAATTATACAAGAACTTCTAGGCCATGTTAGCATCTCTTCCACACAAATTTATACCAAAGTATACCCTAGCAGAGCAGCTGAAGCTGTATTATTAAATCACCCATTAAACCAAGATTAATTTTATAACTTAATCTAACCTCTTATCATATATTCGGTTATAATCAGGAATTAGCTCAGTGAGATCAAAATCACACTTAGGCATCGTTAGAAAAGGTTATAATTTAATGTTAATTGTTGCAGTAAATGATGTAGTCTATAACATATAGTTAGTTATTTTTTGTAATGTAAACAGCATCAAAAAATATCTCAAAATCATTTACGGTTTTCCTTATCTCGTTTTTTATTTTAAACCCATAATGCTCTATTAGATTTAAGCAGGGGAATGTTTAATAAAAGAGCTAAAACCTGTTCAAGTTGTGATTATAGACAATGCATCTTTTCATAAGTCAAAAAAGACAAGGGAATTAATATAATCAGTTGTATGTAGATTGATATTTTTACCTCCATATTCCCTCCTATTTAAACCAAGCGGAGAAATTTACCGCTAACATAAATAAGGTTGGATTGAATGCAATATATTACATTTTAATGCTATATTCGACACTATCTCCTCATTCTTTAAAATCCCTAATTCAATCTAAAATACTATACATCATATTGTATTCGACATAATTCATAATTTTAAAACTCTTCAACAATTCATAGATTTTGCTTTCAACATGCATAAATTACTCAAACGATTCTAATAAATAAAAAAAGCCCCATGCTGCTACTAGAACAACACAGGGCTTTATATTTTCAGCTTAGTTTTGTATTAACTAAACTTAACTTACTAAAATTTAACCAATAAGTCTCAAGAGCCCTTGATTCATCTCGTTAATTTGGGTAAGCACAGAAGTTGCAATTGATACCTTCACTTTTTCTCTGCTAAACACTTCTACTTCTGCTGGTAATGAAGCATTTAAATAAGTGCCTTCAGCAGTAGATATATTTTGTATATCAGTGTTTAATGACGAACTAATAGAGTTAAACCTAGACTGATATGCACCAATAAGAGCACGAACACCTAAAACTGTATTAGTAGCTTTAGTTAGGCTTTGGCCAGCTTGTATTGCACCATTTCTAGTTGTAACATCAGTACTCTCAATGCCCAAATCTTTTGCAGTTAAACTAGGTACACTAAGCGATACTACAGAAGTAACATCTTCGCCAACTTGGAATACCATAGAAGATTTACCAACTTTGAATCCATCTTTTAACGCTGAAGCAAAACTATTAGCATCACTTTGAGATGTTAATTTAGCATTTTGACCGAACTGAAGGGTAAACTTAGTATTGTTATCTAAAACGTTACCATCAGCATCAACCAACACTAAATCCATTAAGCTACCTGCACTTACTTCCTGTAATACTTCATTAGATGAAGTAAACTTATTACTGAAAATTCTATTATCAGCAGTTTTAATGGTAATTACAGCTTGATTTAAGCTTGGATTCTTATCACTAGGATCAACAGTAATGTCAGATATCTCAATCTTATCAAAAGAAGGACCTGTATAGCTAACGGAAGATCCTTTCACTAACGCATTGCTAGAATTGAAGTTTGATACTTCTCTAGTTTGGTAGAAACTCAATCCTCCCAAAGCTGTCTTCAATGAGATAGAGTATTTATCAGCCTCGCTTTGATCTGCTACTGATGAACCTTTATTAGCTGCTAAAGTAAGTTCTATATAGCCTTTGCTAGAGTTATCAGCATTAAGGCGGACAACAGTATTGCTGTCAGGATTAGTATTGACCTCACCTGAGTATACAACTTCTCCAACAATTATGTTTACTTTAACAATATCACTCCTAACAAATTCAGCACTGATATTATTAAGCTGACCTTTGAATTGAGGATTATCAAAGACGTGAGAGATATTAATACCGTCTGCTTCACCACCTTTCAGTGTAAGAGAATTTGTTACTCCTGCCGTACCACTAGGGTCAGACAATTTAATACTCAAGTCATTGAAATATGAATCAGCAACTCTAGTTGTAACACGCAGTTGGCTACGATCAGGGCTTGTTAAATCAGAGCTTTGCTTAAATTCCCAATTTAGATTAGCTAATATAGGATTTTGTGATTTACTAAAAGTATTAACAAGATTCTGTAAAGTTAACTCAGGATTATCTTTATAAAGCTGAATGTCATTAGGATTTATAGGATTAGCTTTTAAGAAAAACTTAGCTCCTGAACCATTAGCTTCACCGTTACCTATAACAATCATAGCTCCTTCAGTGTTAAGCAAGCTGTTTGACATAGTAACAAAATCAGTGCTAGCTTTTTTCTGATAAACAGAAAGCAACATATCATTTCCCATAGCGCCATTAACCACTACGTTACTTACTCCTAAGCTACCTACTTTAGTATCATCCTTAAATACGGAAAGATTAGAAGTTATACTTGCTGGATTAATAAAATTTGTATTTTCAACTACTTGGAATATAGCACTAGAACCTTTGAGATTCGAATCTATATTTAATACATTGTCAAGACCACTAGATGATCTAGCAGCAAGAGAAGCAAAATTATTAGAGTTAGAAGAAGTTAAAAGCGTCTTTATTGTTGCTACCGTACCTTTCTCATTAGTAGCAGTGACAGAACCATTAATTGCTTGAACAAGTAGATCTCTTCTACCCGCATCATTATCAGCACGAATTTGTAAAAATTGTTGATAATCATGACTTAAAGAATTTGTATAAGTAGATGGAAGAGGGCTACCACTAGCATCCTTTAACCCAACTACTGCATTGTGTGTAACAGTATAACTTGCATTGAAATCAGCAACATGACTTATCTTTAAAGCATTACCAGACTTATACGCGGAGAATCCTTTTAAACTTGTTAAAGTAGCAGTGTCTAAACCTGTTACATTAGAATTTAAAACATTGTTAATTAATTCTAAAACTTGATCTTTTGTACGTGCTACACCACCAGCAGTATTAATCGCTATGTCTATATTATTAGCAGTAGTAAAGGTATCATTGTTACCAGCGACTAAATTAAAAGTTATACCTCCAATTTTTAAAAAGCTTGCTGCTGTAGCAGTAACGTTATCAACAGTCAAACTAATTTCAGAAGATTGTTTAGACATACCAAGCATAACGCCAGTAGCTTTCATTGTTTGAGCTGTAATACTACCACCAGCAGTAACAGTAGTTGCACCTGGGCTAGATAAAGTGCTAAAAAGATTAGTAGTAGGTGCAGTAAGAACATTTGCTGGACCACCAAGTTTAACATTAGCAACTGTAAATTCACCATTTTCTACCTTTGCTTTAAAACCAGCTCCTTTTAATGCAGCTGCAAGCGGGACTGTCACTACCAACGGACCAGAACTTAATTGAACCGTTTCACCACCAGCAGCATTAATGATAGCAGCAATATCAGCAGCAAAATTATCTGGATCAGTTGCAGGCAAACTAACAGCAGTAGAACCAGTAATAGCAACAGGTGTTGCTGGAGTAAACATAACAGCATTAGGACCAGTACCAACCGTTACTGTATCACCAGTACCAAGAGTTTGTCCCTTATTTATTTTTCCTGATACATCCTTGCTTAAGGTTTGAGCAGGACCAGCTGCTTGATTGGCTACTATCCTAGTACCAACAGTAGTTACATTAGGAACTCCAGCACTAGTAAGGCTATTAAAAGCATTAGTGTTGCCAAGTATAGTAGCTTCAATTCTTGGACTTGCTACACCACCAGAGGTAATAGTTAATATTCCGCCAGCAACTGTTGCTCCTAGACTCATTCCGTTTAAGTTAGCTGCAGCTAACGCTACTTGAGCTATAGGAATGGTAGTACCACTAACTAAATTAACAGCGGCAGTACCATTAGCACTAATGATAGCATCAACGTCAGTAGCAAAATTAGTTGCATTAGTAGAATCTAAAGTCACGGTATTACCTACAACACCAACAGTAGCAGCAGGACCACCGTAAACAAAGCTTATAGTATCGCCACCACCTTTTATACTGATACCATCACCAACTGTAAGCGTACCAGTAGTATTAACAGCAGCCGTAACACTTTGCGAACCGGCATTAGTTACAGTTGCATCAATAAAATCCACTCTGGTGTTATTAACTTTATAACTTACTTTCCCTAAATTCGAGTCAGCTATCTGAGTATCATTAGGCAATGTTACTGTCATTCCAGCAGCACCACTACCAGAAATAATACCTTGATCATTTGTTTTGATATTACCACCAGCGTCAATTGAACCATCTAATAATCCAATACCGTTAAATGAAGTGCTATCTGCTATACGAGTTAACTCCTTCATCAATTCGCCATATTCTATGTTTATCAACTTTCTTTCTGTATCACCAACTGAGCCAGAATTAGATTGAGCAGAAAGAACTGATGCACGCTCTAACACCTTTACTATATTCTCTAAGCCACCATCGATTATGCTAAGTACCGCATCACCTTGTGTTATTTGTTTTAAATTTGCGCTTAATATTTCTTTTCTTACACCTAATAGTGTTCCTACTACTAAATCAGCCGCCCCTTCATAAGGATGAATGATAGCATCACCTGTAGCTAATTTTGTTGCAGCATTGATGGCTGATTCGCTTGATTTTGCAAGATAGTACTGAATACCATAAGTATTAGAATTTTTAATGCTTACTATTCCCATGTATGACAACTCCTCTATTCAAGGTTATTTATGTATATAAAATTTTAAAAAACGAATTTAGCTGAATTATGGATTATTTAAAGCACTAATAATTTTACTCTAAACAAACACCAAGGCTTATCTTAAACAAAAAGATTAATTTGTGGCTTTTATCGACAATAAAGTTATAATTTAATCATAACTTTGAAAGCAGTAATATAAGTATAATGAAGTTAAACTCAAATTAATGCATTAGTCGAAGCAAGAAGTTAATCGATAATTTAAGCATTACTGGCTAAATAAGTTCTTATTATGATAGGTAAACTAATTTATTTAAAAGTGCAAACAATTTTTCATAATAATTTTATTAATTACAGCAAAAAACTTATTAACTTAATAAAAATGTAATATTTTAATTTATGAAATGCTATTTAAACTAATGAAAAACTTAAAAACTTCATTTAAAAATTCAATTTTTTATAAATCTTGTCTTGTTGACTACCGTAATTTAGTTTATAAATTCCTTCTGAAAAAATCATTTTCTAATACTTTTTAATAAAATTTAATTTGATCTTTAACTTTGTTATGCCTAAAATAAACTTCATAGATAAAGATGGAAAAGTTATCGCTGTAGAAGCCACAATAGGTTTATCTGTACTAGAAATAGCGCATAAGAACGATATTAGTCTCGAAGGAGCTTGTGGAGGTTCTTTAGCTTGCTCAACTTGTCATGTTATAGTTGATAAGGAATTTTTTGACATGTTACCTGAAGCTTCTGAGGAAGAGGAGGATATGTTAGATTTAGCTTTTGGATTAACTAAAACTTCAAGATTAGGGTGCCAAATTATAATGACACAAGATTTGGACGGCTTAACATTAAAGCTACCTAATGCAACAAGGAACATTCTGCTGGATAACGATTAATTCTGCTTATCACTGCTAATAAGTATGTTTTTGCTGCATTTTACTGCATTACTTTAACTTTACAGATGTTATCATAACATATAAAGAGATAAGAAAGCACATTATAGAAGGAATAAATACACTAATTATAGCACTTATATTGCTACCAAGTAAAATAATGATTAGCAGCTCATTTACAAAATACAAAACAAATCCAGTTGCTAAAGCATAAGAAATAAACAGAAATTCATTGCTTTTTCTCATAGGAACATTGCTAAAGGCATAACCAATCAATAGCATGCTAAACAACGATATTGGAGAAAAAATTAATTTGTAAAAGTACAATTGATATTTTGAGATTGCAGAACTCAAAGTATTTGCTGATAAAATTAACTTTGGTAAATCCCAAATTTTAGTGCGCTCAGGAGTAACTAAACTACCCAAAAGCCCTTTAAAAGGTAATCCAATATCTAACTCAAAGTTCTCTTTTTCCCTTTCTTTATTATACATATCGAAAATTTTTACCTTTTTCGCTAAAAGCTTTTCATCAATAAAGCGAAATTTATCAGCATAAATTTTTTCAATACAACGACCTTTCTTATCAATAATAAACATTTCGACGTTAACTAATTCTTCTAATTCTTCAATAAAACCTAAAGCATGTATTATTATTAAATGTTGATTATGATCATCTACCTTTGATACTCCAACATTTGCGTTATCAAATTTAGGGATTCGCTGATGATCACCAATTAATATATGCTTTTCAAGCTCATCGCTCATTTTAATTGTTGAAGTATCCTTGCTGTCCCAAAATTTCTTAAACCAAATACCAGAAGAACTATTAGAAGAAGTTGATAGGCTGGCATGGTTAGTTAATTTATCCGCTTCCAGGCTTTGGTAGTAATTTAGCAAGTAACTGCTTAAGGGATTTAGAATAAGTAAGTTAAAAACAAAAAAGATAGCTAAAATAATTGAAGGTGCTCGCATCAACTGGTAAGGAGAAATACCTAAACTACTCATAGCTATTAATTCTGATCTCTTGCTAAAAGATAGATAAGTCTTTAATGTTGCTAATAAAACTACAAAAGGCAATAACTTATATAAAGTGCTATAGTTTTTCATTAATCCCATCAGTAAGAGAAAAACAACACTAACTTTATAGTTATTTCCAGAAGCAAATCTAATTAACTCTATAATATCAAAAAATAGCACTATAGCAGCTACTATAAAAAATATAGTCAGCAAATCTCTATAAAATAGTTTAGCTATATATTTGTTTAATACTCCAAACACTCGCTTAATAAAAGAACAAAAAATAAATTATATACTACCTATATAAGTAAGGATTTACTGTATTACTCACAACTCATCTATGATTTATAGGCTTTGTTCTTTCAGCCTCTACCATCTCTTCATTTACTGGTAAATCTATCTCTGATAATTAATTAAAGAAGCTAACTCTTATTGCCTTTAATTTGCTTATACATACCCATTACTTGGGCTACCATTGAACTAGCATCACTACTATTTAACGGCACTATCATTGTGCTATTTGTTTTAGCAAGCTGCTTAAATGCATCAACATATTGTTCTGCCACTCTTAATGATATAGCTTCCTCACCACCACTAACTTGAGTAGCTTGCGCCATAACCCTTATGCTATCAGCAGAAGCTTTAGCAACTAACTCAATCGCTTCTGCTTCACCTTTAGCTCTATTAACTTGCTCTGTCAGTGAAGCTTCAGAACCTAGAACTATTTCACGTTTTCTACCCTCAGCTATGTTAATCATAGATTGCATTTTACCCTCAGATTCCAGTACATCAGCACGTTTTTGTCTTTCAGCAGCTACCTGAGTTTCCATAGCTTTCAAAACATTTATCGGAGGTTTTATATCGCGTATTTCGTATCTCATACACTGAATGCCCCAATTAGTTGCTGCTTCATTTATAGAATTAACTATCTGAGTATTTAGAAAATCCCTTTCTTCAAAAGCAGTATCCATACTGATCTTACCAATAGCTGAACGCATAGTAGTTTGAGCTAATTGCGTTACAGCGTAGTAAGGATTCTCTACTCCATACGAAGCATCAACTGGATCAGTTACTTTTACGTAGATTATACCATCTAGCAATAAAGTAACATTATCTTTTGTTATAGCACTCTGCTCTAACACATCTACAGCTCTTTCTTTTAAAGTATGCTTATAAGCAACCCTATCTATAAAAGGTATAATCAGACTTAGTCCAGATATGAGAGTCTTATCATACTTTCCTAAACGCTCTATTACCCAAGCTTCTTGATGAGGAACTATTTTTATTCCTGAAATTAATAAAATTAATATAGGTAAAAAAAGATACAATAATGAAATACTCATAAGACAAAAATTTAATTTTAGTTATTATTAAACAAGTTGTTAGAAATTAATTATAAATTAATAAAATAGTCATAAGGTAAAAATTAAATGTTAACATTAATTCTAAATACTTTTTAATGTTATACACGTATTTTATATTCTATGTATTGGCTTAATGCTTTAACTAGTTACTACTTCACTTATAGCATTAACTATTTAGCTATTCAAGAAATCCTTTTTTTCAAAAATGTAACGAATTTTAAATATTTTTACATTGTAACAATAAAGCATGTATATCGTACTGAGTTTAGTAACTTGCTAAGTTATAACAGATTTATCGAGTTGATACAGAGGTTGCTGCTGCCTCTTAGTTTATTTTTACTACATTAATAGGAGAAATCTACGCTGATTCATGATACACAAAACAAAATTTATTCTTGCAACTCTATAATCGAGGACTAAAAATGATTCATGGAATTAAGAAAAATATGCACAATAAGTTACTTACTTTACATGAAAAAATCATGCTTAAAAAACGTAGCATTGTTGAAACAGTATTTGATTATCTGAAAAATAAGATGAACCTCGTTCATTCGAGACATCGTTCGCCAATTAACGCTTTAGTCCATATCATTTCGACTCTAGTCGCTTATTCTCTCAAAAAAATCTAAACCTAAAATTAATTATTATACTAAAAACGATAACTTACATCATCCAGCTTAAAAGCTTATCCCGAACTGAGGTAACATATTCTTGCAACAAATATCAGAATGGCTTGCAGAGAGACAAGCTTTTATTGTGATGGATCAAGCTGGTTGGCATAAAGCTAAAGACCTCGCAATACATGATAATATTGATATCATTTTCTTGCCGCCATATTCCCCAGAACTAGATCCTACAGAGCGATTATGACAATATATCAAAGATCACAACGTCCTGAAAAAACAAGCTATACGATTTATAAGATTCTTTAGAAACATTAGAAAATTCCTTGCCCCAATTTATCAATACCTTAACACCAGAGATCATCAAGTCCATTTGCAATGTCAATTATATGTCTTGTTATTTATAAGATTTGGTATTAGTCCACTTAAATACTGTCGTTTTGGATAAATCAAACCTTTCTGAAATTTCTGCAAGAGATAATCCTTCTTCTTCCTTTATAGTCACAATACCTAGAAGTAATATACCAACGAAACTTCAAGAGTTAAAATGAGTGGTGAGCTTGGAAAGCCTATATTAATAGGTGAGTGTTAGCGAATCCGCGAAATTTGACAACGCAAATGTTGAAGTATCAAAGGTATACCAATATTTGCTGTAAATGATTATTTACTCTTTAAGAAAAATGATACACAAATTAAACAATGATTAAAATTATATTTATAATTAAGACAATATTTAAAGCTTATGACTGTAAAATCTAATAGTAAGTACCCTTATTGTGATGGCAATTTTCCATCCTATATACAACGCGGAATGGCTAAACTTTCTAACGAACAAACTACTTCTTTGTATGCTATGCAGAATCTTTTATGCTCTTATACTAGTATATATGGAATTGGAGAAAAATTTTGTTTACAAATGAAGCTAGAGTCTAATTGTGAATACGTTACTATTGAAGAAATTATAGGGCAAGGCGGCTCTAAAAAGGCTGTACTTTTTACTGATGGCAGAGTTGCTATGCTTCCAAATATGGATGTAGATAATTTTATAGGAATAGCTCAGTGGTGGCCAGAAAATGTAAAAAACGAAGTTTCAATGGCAGTTTTTTTAGAAAATATTGGAGTGCCAGCGCTCAATAGGAAGGAAGCTTTTCTTACAATACCAAATAAAAATGACGAAAATGCTTCTTATAAATTACCAATATTCCTTTCTGACTCATTTGAACAATATGCATCAAGAGGCTGGTTTGTCTATGATTGTAAGTATCGTCCTTCTACAATTCGCTCAGATAAAGAAAAATGGAGTTTTGAAGTAAATTCGTGGAAGCAAGTTATCACACCATTACTTATAGATACTTGGAAATTAGTATCTAATAATATTATCCCTTCACGTGATTCAATGAACCTAGTACTAGTAAATACTGAACAAGATTCTTTTGTATTACGTTACTTCGGATTTGATTTTGGTGGAAAACATGCAAGCCAGGTTGCACCTCCCTTAGAAAATGCTGTAACAACAATAGAGTGGGATAGTAATAAATGTGATAGAGTTGCAAAACTGACAAAAATAATGCTAGCTGGATTTATCCAAGATAGGTTAAAGAGGTTAAAAAATTATGATGAAGTAGATAATTTTATAGATAAAATTGAAGAACATTTTTTAAATTGTGAATTTTTAAAAGCAGAAATATCTAACATTCAGAACTCATATCATGATGATATTTAAGGGTTTAAGTTAAATTTCCAATTAAATACCTTGGGTTAGGTAGTGTGCGACATTTATTTTATCCATAAACAAATGCTAACGCTTAAAACAAATCCAAGGTATGAAGTATCCAGCTTATCATACCTTGTGGCAAAACGCCTAAAATGATTTACTTTGTTAAATATATTGCTCGATCAAGTTTCGCTCTTTATACAATTTGCCAGCACAATCGGAGCGTCTATTTTTTAGCCTTCTATAAGATCTAACGCCTTGATATAATCATATCTTCTACCGATAGCAACAAAAAATCTAGCAGGATTACCAAGATAGGCATCACACGCAGCATGTAACTTGCTGCGAAAGTCCTCTTTAGATCTTCTTAGCCCTTACCTTGCATAGTAGTTTCTAATATTTTTATAATATACCTTTGAAACTTCAACATTTGCGTTGTCAAATTTCGGCCCTTCGCTGACGCTCACCTATTAATGTAGGCTTTCCAAGCTCACTACTTATTTTAACTCTTGAAGTTTCCTTGGTATATATAGTCATTCCAGTTGACATTAATATGGATAATTGATATAAATAAGGGATGT
>CAYLWW010000016.1:0-21567 GCA_964387585.1 uncultured Candidatus Midichloriaceae bacterium | reverse complement strand
ATGCTATCGATCAAGCCTTTGAATTCTATAATTATCAATTGGAATGACTATACTTACTTTACATGAAAAAATCATGTTTAAAAAACGCAGCATTATTAAAACAGTATTTGATTATCTGAAGAATAAGATGAACCTCGTTCATTCAAGATATCGTTCATCAATTAACGCTTTAGTCCATATAATTTCGACTCTAGTCGCTTATTCTCTCAAAAAATCTAAACATATAAAATTAATTATTATACTAAAAACCACAACTTACATCATCCAGCTTAAAAGCCTATCCCGAATTCATATATCACGGCTTAAAAAATCAGAGAAAATAATGCGAAAGTTTTACGCATACTACTGATGTGATATTTTAGAATGCTTCTACAAATGAAATAGTTCTTCTTATTTTTTATTATTACAGAGAACCATAAAGCAATTACTTAATTATAATAACTACTTAAGCTATTGTAAAAAGCATACAAACAATACTCCAGAGTAAAATATCAATGCTTGCACTATGCTTTAGTTATTTTAAAAGTCTAGTCCGTAGCCACATTACTTTATTAAATGTTTCAACTATAGACTAGACTCAAATTTTCACTAACTACACTTATTGCAATTGGCTTTGCTGATAACGTATACCATCAATTAGCTTTTGAAAACCATCATAATTTAATGCTCCTGGTATAAGCTGATCACCTACTACATAGCTAGGGGTACCTTGTATACCTAATTCATTTGATAAGCTTTTATTTGATTCTATTATCTCCGCTACCTTTGGATCATGTATAGCATCTTTTAACTTAGTTTGATCTATACCCAATTTAGCAGCTAAACTCATAATACTAGCCTCATTCTTATCACCATCAAAAGTCAATAATAACCCTTGAAAATCAAGATATTTAGAGCTATCAAGAATGTTCACCGCTAATGCAGCCTGACTAGCTAAAGTTGACCAATCATTTAATATAGGCAATTCTTTAAAAACAAACTGTAAATCAGGATTTTGCATCATTAATTTATTTTTCGTATCCCACATTTTTCTACAATATCCACAAGAATAATCAAAAAACTCAACTATTTTTACTTTAGGATTAGGGCTTCCTGAAACTGGATCTGCTGGGTTATTTTCTAGCTCCTTATTTAAGCTAGTAATTTTCTCTTTAACTTTTCTTTTTTCAGCTTCAGCTTTACTTGAATAATGGGCTTCCACAGTTTTTATTATAGCTTCAGGATTACGCTTAATAAAATCGTCTATTATTGCTTCTACCTTAGCATTATCCATTGCTGCTGCTTCTTCTTTTACATCTAATTCTTTTTTTATACTTTCTATAATCTCTTCTTTTATTTGACTTATTTGAGGATCATTAATTTTGCTATTATACCTAACATAAGCAAATATTAGGAAGGCAAAAAAACCTATTACTAATAGGTATGATAATATCGCTTTATGATTCATAATCTAACTCTTAAAACACTAATAATTTACTGAATATTTTAATTCTATTAAATAACTGTTAATAACTAATAACCAAGATCTAACAACTATAAATATATACAGAAATGCTAAACTTTTTAACTAAGTTGAAAATTTTTTAACTGTATAATCATATTTCTAGTACTACCACCATCATTTTGGAAAGAAAAATCACTAGAAGCACCTGAGAAATGAGTATTTTTAACCAAATCAGTTATAACCCACTTCTCGCTTAATTTGTCATACTCTGAGCTATTAATAATAGCTACAATACCATCATATCCTAAAAATGCAATACGCAAAGGATCATAACCATATGTTTGAGTAAATTTTCTAATAAATTTTTCTTTTTCCATCTTTGGTAAGTCTACTATCAAAGCATCTGCAATACCAGCAGCACTATCATTATCCCAATGACTAGTGCCCATAAACCTTATACTACATCTCCTTAATATTGGAAGCATTTGAATTTGCTGTATAATTTTTGTTAACTTCCATCCTCCTTCAGGAATCAATATACCTATTTCATGTGGAATATTTTTATAATCCTGAGAAATATCCATATTGCTGCTAACTTTACATGCCCCATTTCTCTCTAGATTATACGCAAAATCTTTGATAGCTTCAACTATATCGCTCGAAGCTTTTTTAGGCTCTGTAGCATATTGATAAACTCTAAATTGCTTAAGTTTTTTTATATTTTCGTTATTTTCTACCACTTCTAATATTGCTTCACCGTACTTATTCTCAGGAACAAATGCGTAAAAATAACTTTGCCTAAGATCGTGATTGGTGAATTTAATATAGTCATTATACCAATAATTAACCAATTGCTCTATCTGGTCTTCTACCATTATTCCTAATAAATATAAATCTTTCCTGCCTTTTAAACTACTATCGTTAGAAAAAGTTAAAATAGGAACCTTACCTCTAATATATGTATATATTGCTCTAGCCTGCTCAGCAAAAACTGGCCCCACTATTATATCCACATGCTGTTTATCTAAATCATCTATAGCACTATCTAAGTCTTCTATTTTACTACCAGTATCTATTACTAACAACTTCACTTTATTTGAAGATAAATCAAATAAAGCTAGCTGCATAGCATCAAGAATATTTTTCCCAAGCTCTCTATGCTCTCCCGAAAATGGAGCTAACACAGCTACAGTTAACTTATTGCTAGCTTCTTGTTGATTATCATCAGCTAATATCACCTTATCAGAAAAAAGCGTTTCATCAGTTTTATTTATATTTTGCTGAATTAAAGGCGGTGGATTTTGAGAAATACCACCTCCTTGCTCAACCTTTTCTTTAACACTATCTGATATCTTATTATTATCTATAATTTTTTCATTATTAATATAATTACTACAACTACTTAAACTCAAAGATAAAATAAAAAAGATAAAAAAATAAATATAATTTAATGATAACTTTTTTACTATTTTCAGTGAACTAAATTTCATATTGCTAATAAATTGCGATTAATAGTTACTGACAAGACAAACATTCTTCATAATTACTAGCATTAACTTTATTAATATCGTTAGTAGGAAGGAGGGGAACTTCAAGCTGTACAACACGACTATCAGAATTGATAGAGACTTTATCAGCTCTTTGTAATGATTTTGAACGAAGATAATAGAGACTTTTAACCTTACGCTTCCAAGCCATCATATGTATTTGGTGCAAATCCCGCTTATGCACATCAGCTAAAAGAAATATATTGAGTGATTGGGCTTGATCTATATATTGAGTGCGATCAGCAGCAAGATCTACTAACCAACGCTGATCTAATTCAAAAGCAGTTTTGAATATATCTTTTTCAAGCTGAGTCAAAAAATCAAAGTGCTGGACTGAACCTTCATTATTCATTATAGATGACCAAACATCATCAGTATCCATACCTTTGGAATGTAATAGCGCTTTCAAGTATTTATTACGTACATTAAAAGAACCAGTAAGCGTTTTTTGAGTATAAGTATTTGCGGTGTAAGGCTCAATACCAGGAGAAGATCCACCAGCTATAACAGAAATAGAAGCAGTAGGAGCTATAGCAGTTTTATGAGTAAAGCGTTCTTGCAATCCAGCATCTTGAGCATCGGGACAAGGGCCTTTTTCTTCAGCTAACATAATCGAAGCTTGATCTACTTGCTCTTTAATATAAGCAAATATTTGTTTATTCCATACTTTAGACATCACTGATTCAAATGGTATATTCTTAGATTGCAAAAATGAATGAAAACCCATAACACCTAGTCCTACACTCCTTTCTCTAGCAGCTGAGTATTTCGCTCTTTCTTGTTCTTTAGGAGCACTATCAATAAAATCTTGCAACACATTATCAAGAAATCTCATAACACTAGTAATAAATTCTGGATCATCCTTCCATTCATCATAATACTCTAAATTTAATGAGGATAAGCAGCATACAGCCGTTCTTTTTTCTCTATTTTGATCTAAACCAGTAGCTAAAGTAATTTCACTACACAAATTAGAAGTTTTAACTTTTAAACCTAACTTATTATATACTTCTGGTAAGTTATTATTAATATTATCAATAAAAAGCAGGTACGGCTCACCTGTTTCAACCCTTGCTAATAAAATACGTATCCAGATATCTCTTGCTCTCACTATTTGCATAACACTACCATCTGCAGGACTTTTTAATTCCCATACCGAATCATTTTCTACCGCCCTCATAAAGTCGTCAGTAATCACAATGCCGTGATGCAAATTCAAAGCTTTACGGTTAAAGTCACCACCAGTAGGCTTACGCATTTCAATAAATTCTTCAATTTCAGGATGATTTACTGGTATATACACTGCAGAGCTTCCACGTCTCAAATTACCTTGTGAAACAGCAAGAGTTAATTTATCCTGAACACCGATAAATGGAATTATACCAGAGGTACGTCCATTTCCACGAACCTTTTCACCAATTGATCTTACGTTACCCCAGTAAGTACCTATACCCCCACCTTTTGCTGCTAACCAAACGTTTTCATTCCATACATCAACTATACCACCTAAACTATCATCAACTTCGTTAAGAAAACAAGATATTGGCAACCCTCTTTTAGTACCACCATTACTTAATATAGGAGTAGCAGGCATGAACCAAAGCTTACTCATATAATCATATAATTTTTGAGCATGTGCACTACTATCGGCATAGTAGCTTGCTACCCTAGCAAATAAATCCTGAAAGCTTTCATTACCTATAAGATATCTATCACTAAGCAAAGCTTTACCAAAAACAGTTAATAAATCATCTCTGCTCTTATCTAGCTTGATATCATACTTATTATGATAAACTAAATTATCTTTCTCTCCTTCATTGCTGATATTTTCAATATCACTATCTTTTAAATGTGTCGTTTCGGTGGTAGATGATTGGTTCATAGTGAATTTACAAAATTAGATAATTTAAAAGCATTTTTAAAACTTATTAAATCCATTAAATCAGAGATCATTTATTTAATAACTGCTTTTCTAATAAACTTAACTTTTACTTAAAAGATAAAAATATATTATATTTTACTATTTAAATAAATTGAATCAATTAGTCAAAATATATACTATATATAGTATGCTTTGCCAATATTTTTTTTATTAATGTCAATATATTGATTCGATCACAAAGCAATATTACCCTATAAATCGGAGAATTTATCAGAGAAATTGTTATATAATTTCTTTTTAAATTTTATAATTTAGGGAAAATAAGAAAAAAATCTATAACCTGTTAAAGTATAAATACCGCAATGTTAAAACATAACAACCAACATCAAATTACTATGAGTAAAGGCATTCTTATGATGATAGTAATTATTAGTAAATTGAATGCCATTATCCGTAAGAAAGATATAACTTACCTTTAGCTTATCTTTATCTTTGCAATATTTATATGAAAATAACCTATGGGATAATTCTTGCATTTCTCTTTAGCAAACGCAATAGCTCGCTGTTTTTCTCAATAATAATTCAACTTAGTTAATTATATTCAATTCAGTTTTATACAGACAAACAAAGTGTTTTTAGAGGCGATTTTTAGTAAAATGATTTTTGATTATGTATTATGGGTATTATGAAACCTTTTTCTTACGTAGTCATTTACTATATCTTTAAACTGCTTCGCAATATTATCACCACGCAATGTATAGCGTTTTTCACCATCTACAAATACAGGCGCAATGGGTTGCTCACCACTACCAGGTAAGCTTATTCCTATATCAGCATGCTTACTTTCCCCAGGTCCATTAACTATACACCCCATCACAGCTATTTTTAACTTTTCTACTCCTGGGTAAATCGTTCGCCATTCTCCTATTACTTGATCAATAAAATGCTGTATATCATTAGCTAAAGTACGAAAATAATCACTACTTGTTCTACCACATCCAGGGCATGATGTAATAGCAGGATTAAAGCTCCTTAAGTCTAAATTCTGTAGTATTTCTTGACAAAGCCTAACTTCTTGATGGCGAGATTCATTAGGTTTTGGTGTTATTGAAGCTCTAATAGTATCACCTATACCCTGGTGAAGTAGTATAGCGAGTGCAGAAGTAGTTGAAACCACACCCTTTATTCCCATTCCAGCTTCAGTTAATCCTAGGTGCAGTGAATAGTTACAACGCTTTGCTAAACCTTGATAAACTGCTATTAGGTCTTGTACTTTACTGACTTTAGCAGAAATTACTATACGATTTGCTGACAACCCTAATTCTTCAGCTTTCTCAGCACTAAGTAGTGCAGAACTTATTATAGCTTCTCGCATTATTTCGTTTATGGGGAGAGGATTAGTCAATCTAGCATTCTCATCCATTAATTTAGCAGTTAAATCCTTATCTAAACTACCCCAATTCACTCCTATTCTAATAGGCTTGTTATATGAAATAGCGCATTGAACCATAATTTCAAATTGCTTTTCCTTTTTATCTCCAAAACCTACATTTCCAGGATTAATTCTATATTTATCTAATGCTGAAGCGCATTCAGAAACTTCCGTTAAAAGTTGATGTCCATTATAATGAAAACACCCTACTAATGGTATTTGATAATTTTTAGCTAATAATTTATTACGTATTTGCACTACTGCTTTAGCTGCTTCTAAATTATTAACTGTAATTCTAACTATTTCGGAACCAGCTTCATAAAGTTCAATAATTTGATTAACAGTAGCTTCTACATCAGATGTAGGAGTATCAGTCATAGACTGAACTACTATGGGATTGCCACCACCAATAACTACACTTCCTATTTTTACTGGAATAGTAAGCTTTTTATTTTCAAATTGTTGCATGGGTTATAATATAAGCTACTCAAGATAAAAGTAGTTCTAATAAGACAGGGCTTACATTTAACTAATTAAGCTAAAAAAGCACTATAAGCGCAACATACAAAAGTAGCGCTTATAGTATAAAATGGTAAATTAAAAAAAACAGTAAAAGAAGACTATCTATCTAGAATAAAACTCAGTCACTAGATGTGGCTCCATATTAACTGGATAAGGCACTTCTGCTAGTTCTGGAATTTTACGAAAAGTTGCACGTAAATTGTCTTTATCCAGATCTATGTAATCAGGTATACTTCTATTACCCGAACCTATAGAAGATTGTACCAAACCAAGTTGTTTAGAGGAATCTCTAACCTCAACTACATCTCCAGGTTTCAAAAAGTAACTTGATATATTTACTACTTTGCCATTTACCTTAACATGCTTATGACTGACAAATTGTCGTGCAGCAAACACAGTAGGAACTAACATAGAACGATATATAAACGCATCCAGCCTAGATTCAAGCAACCCAATCAAGTTTTGTCCCGTGTCACCTTTAGCACGCATTGCTTTTTCATATATTCCCCTAAACTGCTTTTCTGTTATGTTTCCATAATATTTTTTAAGCTTTTGTTTAGCTTGTAGTTGCACCCCATAGTCTGTTAGCTTTTTATAACCAACTGGTCCATGAGCTCCAGGAGGATAATTCCTAGTTAAAAAAGGGTCTTTTGGTCTTGCCCATAAACTCACCCCTAAACGCCTAGATATCCCGTATTTTCTGTTATGTCTTTTTGTCACTGATAACCTTAAAACTGCTAATTATTAAGTTGCTTTAGAGCTATAATTTTTTTTATTTATAGCAGCATAAGCTATTTAATTTATATAAATAAATTCACTTATAACTCTTTCACTATTGATTGTCAATCCTTCACTGAAATAAAGAATATAGAAAATTTAAAATAAATTAGCTTTTGAACAAATAAAAAAAAGTAGTAAAAAAATTTTTCTACTTTCTTATTTGGTTTTAGTAAAAATAACTAAATTAGTTATTGCTAGGATTAAGAAAATTTGCTAAAAGTGTTCTTGGATGGATGGCCGAGCGGTTGAAGGCACCGGTCTTGAAAACCGGCGTATGTTCTGCATACCGTGGGTTCGAATCCCACTCCATCCGCCATAAGCAAATTTAAAATATTCAGCTTCTACTTAAAAAATAGTTAAATATAGCAAAGTTCTTAGCTATAAAAAAGATGCTAAAAGTATTAATAGCTAAGTTAGTTAATATTATTTTCCCCCCTAAATGTTTAGCTTGCTACTCAGTTGATATAACTGTCCATGATAGTTTATGCTATCAGTGTTGGCAAAAACTAGAGTTTATTACTACATCATGTATAAAATGCGGTAATCTGCTAAAAGATTCAGCAAGTTACGATAAATATTGTTTAAGTTGCAGGAATAAAAGAAAGAATAAATTTTATACTAAGATACATTCAGCTTTATTATACAACTCTACAATAAAGAAATTAATAAAAAGATTTAAATACAATAACGATCTTATTCTAAAAAAAGTATTTGTTAATTGGTTACTTTTTGCTGGTAAAGAAATATTACCAGAAATAGATTTAATAATACCAGTGCCATTGCATAATCAAAGACTAAAACAAAGGAAATATAATCAAGCAGCTATTTTAGCTAAGCTTTTAGGGAAACTTAGCAATAAAGAAGTTTTAGTTGATGGCTTAATCAGAAAGCATAACATAGAAAGTCAAAGTAAATTGGGTTACTCTGCTAGATTGAGTAATGTTAAAAATGTTTTTGCTCTTAATAAAAAGTATAAAGAAAAATTAGCTCTATCATCTATTTTATTAATTGATGATGTTATAACTACTGGAGCTACGGTGAATGAATGCGCTAAGGTGTTACGCTTAGAGGGAAAAGCAAAGAAAATTATGGTCTTAACAATAGCTCGAACTTCTATCTTTAAAAATAAAAATTAATGAAATAAATTTTTAATATTATACAACTTTAAATTGTGCTAACCTAATTCATAAAGATTTTTAATTTATAAATTAAAAAATTTTATGAAAACAACAGAAAAAGCACAAGAATTTTTTAATGATTTCAAAAAAATAGTCGACCCTATAATCGATTTAGCTAGCGAAATTTTATCAATAGAAAATATACTGAAAGAAGAATCAAACGACGATCTTATAACAGAAAAACAATATTATGAAAAAAAATTTTATAAGCAAGCAAAAGAAAAATTTATTAAATATAGAGAAAAATTATATTCAAGTTTAAAAGGAATAAAAGAAGAGTTTCCAGAGAATCAAGGCATATGCGATTTTTACATAGATTTACTAATGAAATTAGAAGAATCCGTGACCAAAACTTCACCCACTATATTAGGTGAATTTTTACAAGAAAATCAAACCATATTACACGTACTAAAAAAAGGAGAAATAAATCTTTTTGATAATGTCGAAGATAAAAATGGTAAATCCATAAAAATCAATGCTATGGGGTCTCAACTATTATCTTTAATTATGAAAGAGTATTATGGTATAGAACTGGACCCTTTAGTAATAAAATTAGACAGCTTTAATATGGCTGAAGGGTTTAACGATTTAATACAAATTAACAAAAACTTAATAGAATTGAAAATCGATAAAGAAGTATTAATAGATTTATTCGCCGATGATGGTCAAGGAGGATTAGGGCATTCTGAAAGAGTTATAGTATCGGCTAAAGGCATCGTATTTATCAATAGTATGAATGGTTGGGATAAAGAATTTATAAATCATCTAAAAGATAACTTTGAAAAATTAGATTTTAAAGGAGAAGTATATAGTTCTTTGACCTTACCATTACTAACAGAAAAACAACACGAAGCATTAAAAAATTATAATAAAAACAATCAAAATTTACCTGAATTACATAGGAAATTAGCCGATGCAGCTTTATTTAATATGCAGCGCGATTCATTTTCTTGTAGCTTAAATAGTAATATAATTGCTAAACGTATACTAAAAAGTCATAGCGATTGTTTACTTAAAGAAATAGAAGAAAGAACGGTTAATGAAAAATTTTTATCAAATTTCCTAGATAAAGAACCTATTAAAAAAGATATTGGACAAAAAGAGCGCAATCTTTATTACTCAGAACCACCAACTTATTTTGCCATAGCTGATCAAAACAACAAAGTAGAGAAAAAACTTATTAGATTCTATTTGCCTATTGATATAATTTACGCATCTCAAAATAAATTTTATGCAGAAACATCAGAAAAACTTTTTCAAGCTCAATCGAAAGCTCTAGGCAAAACTGAAGAAGCTAAAGAGAGCGAGCTTACTTATGAAAAAAAATATGCTGAAAAAATGGCTACAACCCCTATTGAGTATTTGAAAAACAAACAAAAACAATCTCAATATTGGTTGGATAAAATTAACCAAGACAATCCTAAAACCTGGAACGAATACAAAGCAATGAAATTTAACAATTTATTAGAACAAGGTGAAGAGCTAATAAATAAAGAAAAACAAAACGAAATAAAAACTGCTAAGGCTATAGCGGAAAAAATTAAATCAGAAAAGAATAAAAACAATCAATCAAATAAAACAACTAGATTATAATTAAAAAGCAAGTTCAATATAGCTAAAGTATTTTGGTATGGGTTATACTCGGATCCTAATGTAGGTTTTACTACTACATTAGGCTTCCTCGCTCCTATGTACCCCAAATCAAAATACTTTAGCTATAGAATAAATCAAGGATAAAGAGCAACGCCTAAAGTGCTACACCAAGCGAGACTTTAACAGTTAAAATAAGCGGTGAGAGTCAGCTAATTACCGAAATCTGACAACGCAAATGTTGAAGTCTGCTTGGTATACTTCCTTATGCCACTTTCATCGACGTATACCAATTTATCTTTCGGAATTTTTGATATTTCTTCTACAAATCTCTCAGTATCAACTTTTAGGTGAAACTTTTTATCTTTTTATTCAAGCGGTTAATCATTTTATTAATATTTTTGCAATGAATTAGCTGCTTTTAGCTATTGATTAGCTATACATTGCGATATTTTAAATGCTAAATTGAGAAAATATAAAAATATAATTATATTAAAATTAACGGTGATTAATTATTATATAAGAAAAATAAAATGTTTCCAATTCCTACTATTATCGCAGCTTCAGTACATTGCTTTTTGTATAACTTTAAAAAGTATCAAATCAATCAAATTGAAAAACAAAATTATGCTTTAGTAAGTCGTGCTACAGGAGAAATAAGTGCAGCTTTACAAAATTATAATGATAAGACTAAAGTACCTATATATCTTAAGGAGCAGTATGGTGCAGATCTAACTCAGCTTATATTTAATAAAATTGTACTTGGTGATGATGATAATGTAGAAGCAATTGTTCATCAAGCTCAGTTTCCAGATGTTAAATTTCCTATTACTGATGCTTTTAAGTATATCACATACACAGCTGTAGTTATTGATTTATATAGATTAGCCAATTATTTTGAATTTAACCCTTTAGGCAATATGTTAAAGATTTTATATGACATATCTCCAAACACTGTATTATCTATAGGTGGTGATTATGTAATAGATAGCTTAGCTAAATCTGGTGCTAATTTTTTTAAATTAGATATTCCTAATCTTGCATACACCATTAGGAAATTAGGTATTGAAGGTATCAAGTCTTTATCTGAAATTAGCGTTGATTTTTCTAAATTAGGTCCCGCTTATCTTTCAAACATCATTTTAGCATTAGGTATTGAAAGTATCAAAGTTTTATCTGAAATTGGCGCTAATTTTTCTAAATTAGATGGTGAGGATATTAGATTGATCATTACTAAATTAGGTATTGAAATAGGTATTAAAAGTATAAAGGCTTTAGCTAAAGCTGGTGTTGATTTTTCTAAATTACAAAGCCCAGAAATGAAATTATTAATTGAGAAAGAATTAGCAATTGATACTGAAAACTTATTATCTGGATTTGAAGAAAAATCATCTGTGCATAACGAACACAATCAAATAAAGACAAAGGAAGTATCACTAGATCAAAGCTTTAGATGTGATGATAAGGATTTTAATTACACTGATGTTTGTATTTATGATGATAATGTTATTTCAGAACAGTATTTATCATGCACTTATGTAGGAAATATATCCGAATACGCATATTGTATTTGTAATTAGTTTTTTTAATATTAAGGCAGGCTACCCCTGCCTTGGTTCAAGTGGCTAAAACGCATAATTGCCTTAAGTTAAAGCAAATAGCGTTCATAAAACCTGCTTTGCTATCCTAACATAGCCTATCCTCTTGTTATCTTTAGAAAAAACTCTCTCAAATGGGCTTCTGAGTTTGGTGTAATATTTATCAAGATCAAAATTCTTACCTTTCATGTTATTTTTCTTTACAGCTCCAAGGTGAACACCCTTAGCAGTTGCAGCAACTTTTGCCGGAAAAGGCACAATATACCAAGGAGACTTGAACAGTTAAAATGAGTGGCAAGCTTATGGTGCCTATATTAATTAATAGGTAAGCGTCAGCTAATTACCGAAATTTGACAACACAAATGTTCAAGTATCAAAGGTATAGTTATTTCCCCTCTAGCTTTTTACCATATCAAGTAGATTGAAGATATTTTGCTTGTTTAGCATTTTGTTTTCCACTGTTTTCTACTAATAACTTTTCATTTCTAAACTATATCAGCTTCATTTGCATTATTACTAACTGAATTACTTATTATATTATTACTTTTATAAGATAATAAATATACTTCACTTGACAAAAGTAACTTACCATTTGATAATCAAATATAAGGTTCAAACATAAAGAAGGTTAATTATGCATAATAAAAATTCCACTTTTAATATAAAAATATTAGTCGTCACTCTATCAGTTCTGCTTACAGCTTGTACAGCTATTTCCGGACGCGAAAGTGCTGGACAGTATTTAGATGATACTACAATTACTAGCAGAGTAAAAACAGCCATACTGCAAGATCCTAAATTAAAATTTTTAGAGATAAGTGTAGAAACATTTAAGAATGAGGTTCAATTAAGCGGCTTTGTTAGCACTCAGCAAGAAAAAATGGAAGCACAGAGATGTGTTAGAAATGTGCCTGGGGTAAATCAAATCAAAAATAACATCATAGTACGTTATAGATAGATATAAATCTTATTATAATGATGTATACCTTTGATACTTCAACATTTGCGTTGTCAAATTTCGGGTCTGACTTTGTGCTCACCTATTAATATAGGCTTTCCCAAGCTCACCACTCATTTTTCTAGCAACTGTTGAAGTCTCCTTGGTGTACCACCTTCGATAAATCAAGGTTTTGTGCGTTTTTACCAAAATTTTGAGATTTTCTTGTGCTGGCCTATTAATATTCGCTCTACAAGCTCATCTTTAATTTTTCTAGCAAATGCTTAAGTGTTAGTGGTATATGGCTGAATTATATTTTAAAAAATCTTAACTTTGTGAATAAATATAGATTTTTCTCAAACTACTTTAGCACTGATAATTAATAAAGAAGTAAGGTAAGAATTGCCTCACTTCTTTATTGTTTCTATATACCAGTTGAGCCAAAACCCCCCTTCCCTCTAAATGTTACTGGTAATTCATCAACTATATTCCAGTTAACTACTGAATAATTACTAATGATAAGCTGCGCTATACGTTCTCCTCTATTTATAGTAAAAGGCTCAGTTGATAAATTTACTAAAGGAATTTTTATCTCCCCTCTATAATCTGCATCTATAGTTCCGGGTGAATTTATAACGGTTATGCCATGTTTATATGCTAATCCCGAACGCGGTCTGACTTGAGCTTCATATCCTTCAGGTAAAGCTATAGAGATTCCCGAAGGAATTAAGACTCTTTCATTAGGATGAATCACAATACTTTCTTTTATAGCTGCTAATAAATCCATTCCTGCGCTATGAGGGGTGGCATATGATGGCAGAGGTAACTCATCTAAATTAGGCATTTTAGATATCAGAACTGTAATATTTTGCATATATATTTTTTATTATTAAATTTAATATTTTATAAACTATAAACCAAGTGATTTAGGTTTGTACATACGATACCATAGTGCTACTAATAGCTTGGTTAAAATCACCGAAGTGAACAGTGAGCATAAAATCCCCAAAGTTAAGCTTACTGAAAACCCTCGTATAGGACCACTACCAAAAATATAAAGTATTATCGCTACCGCAATAGTAGTTATATTGGAATCTAATATTGTGACAAATGCGAATTTATAACCATTATCTATTGAAGAAAGTAAACTTTTTCCTTTGTTATATTCTTCTTTCATTCGTTCATAGATTAATACATTAGCATCTACTGCCATTCCTAATGTTAAGGCTATTCCTGCAATCCCTGGGAGAGTTAAAGTAGCGCCTATTATTCCTAAACCAGCAATTATCATAACAAAATTAAATATCAAAGCTATATTAGCGAATATTCCCCAAAAACTATAAAACAATACCATAAAAGCCATAACTCCTACAGCAGCTATAAATACAGCATTAGTTCCAGCTTTGATAGAGGCTTCCCCTAGAGCCGGACCTATATTACGCTCTTCTACAATTTTCAAAGGTGTAGGTAAAGCTCCTGAACGCAATAAAATAGCTAATTCATTAGCTGAATTGGAGGTGAAATTTCCTGAAATAACACCACTACCAGATAATATAGAATCTTTTATAACTGGTGCGCTTATTATTTTTCCATCTAAAACTATAGCTAAACTTTTGCCTATGTTTTTAGAAGTAGCTTCAGCAAAAACTTTAGTACCTAATTTAGTTAGTTTAAAATATACAATATGTTGACCTTCTTGAATTGAAGCATGAGCATCAATGAGCATATCACCAGACATTACAGGCTTTATTCCAACTGGCAATAAAATTTCTTTTTTATTGTCATTAATAGCTTTTTGTTCTGAGTTAGATATATCCATAGGCATCAATTTACTACCTATGGGTAACCTACTTCCTTCTCTAATATCTTTGATACTAAAATTAGGAAGAACAAAATGAAATGTAAGTTTAGCAGTTCGTCCCAATATTCTTTTTATTTCTTGAGTGTCATATACTCCAGGAACTTGTAATAATATTCTATTATTACCTTGCTTTTGAATATCTATTTCTTTGGTACCACTTTCGTCTATACGACGTCTTACAATATCAATACTTTGATTTAACAAAAAATTTTCTACTGATATAGTAAAACTTTGAGGAATACCAATAACAATGGAATTATCGATTCTTTTGATATCTGTGATTTTTTGAATGAAATTATCGCTGTTATCTTCCAATACCTTCTTTACTTTACTTATTATAAATTTTTCTTTTTCGCTCTCTTTATTAGCATCTTCATTAGTAAATTGTATTACAATTTGTTCTTCTATTTCAGATGTTGAATTAGCGCTGATATTCTTTGGTAAAATTTTATCATTTTTAAGCTCAATACGTAACTTATCAATTAAAGTCTGTATTTTTTCTTTTTGATAGGATTTTGAATCTATTTCAAGTAGCAAAGATGCTCCACCCCTTAAGTCTAGCCCTAAATTTACTTTGGTATTAGGTAATATATTATATTTTGATAATAACTCTAGTGCAGAATTGGGTAATATCGTAGGCAAAGCTAAATATAAACTGAGTAAACAAAGTAATATAATTAAGCTTGCTTTCCAACCAATAATTTTTAACATAATTAAAAAAATTAATCACTTTTGGGAATAATAAAATTTCTAGTAAAGATTAAATAACTTTACTTTTTGTTATAGCTTAATTTAAGTATAACATTAATGATTTTATATATAATCATTATAATATTATTAGCAAGAAATATAGAAAGTAATTATATTTTATGCGTTGTATTAATTAAATAGTTAATATATTCTGGTAATAGAGTTTTGATAAAATTTCACCTTTTCTCCAAAACTTTTATAGTAAAATCTTAAATAAAATAAGTGAAAGTTTAAACATGTTTGATTTATCCTCAATTCATTCCTTTACAAAAGATAATAAATTAAAAGATTTTATAAATTTACTTTATATCAATTTAAGCGATGAAAATATATACAGTATCACGCCTGATATATTATACCAAACAGCTCAAAGTGCTTATTTAGCTATATCAGTCTTAAAGAACTGGAAAATTGAATTAAATCAATATAAGTCTTTTGATAAAGAAAAGAATAAAACAAAAGAATTTACAGTAATACAAATCTTAAATAAAGATATGCCTTTTCTTGTAGATTCTTTAACAAATGAACTTAAAGCATGGGGCTTATCGCCAATATTTATTGCGCATCCAATATTAGCAGTAAAGAGGAATCCAGAAAGCTGTTTATTAGAAAATTTTTCAGCCAGCGGTAGTAAAGGTGAGAACGTAGCATATGAATCTATAATTCAGTTTTACTTACCAAGCTGCAACATAGAAAATTTTGAAGCATTAAAAAATAAATTAGAACAAGTATTAGAATGCGTATATTTAGCCAATAATAATTGGACTGATATACGTAATCTAGTTGAGCATACAGTATCATTTTTCGATACTAGACAATTAAAAAAATATGATAAAATAGAAGCTATAAGCTTTTTAAACTGGATTTTAAATAATAATTTTATATTCTTAGGTAGCATAGAGTGTAAGTTTGATAACCAAGAATTAACTCCATTTTATGATAGTGCATTGGGTATAATGAAAAGCCCTCTTTACCCCTCTAGTATAGTAACTAAAATTACTAATTATGATGATGAAGATTTGATATTTATTCGTAAGTGTGAAAGTAAATCTTTAGTTCACCGCACAGCACATTTAGATTGCATTTATATAAAAAAAATGAACGATGATTCAAAGATGATTGGGTTTATAATTATCATCGGTTTTTTCTCATCAGCGGTATATTATCAAAGCGTTAGGAATATTCCTATAGTAAGCAGAAAGGTCACCAATATATTAAACCGCTATAATCAACCATTACATAGCTTTAATGTTAAAGAATTCATTACTGCGTTAGAGTCATTCCCACGTAGCGAACTACTACAAATGAGTGAAGATGAATTATACACAACCGCTACTGGTATAGTAGCTTTAAGCTTAATACCTAAAGTAAAACTTTTTATTCGCAAAGATAAATCTGGGCATTTTATCAGTTGTTTAGTTTATGTTCCTAAATCGAGATTTGGTACTGATATAAAGATAGCTATAGAAAAAATATTATGTCAGCAATTTGGAGGAAATGTTTCTAAGAGTTATGTTCTAGTAGGGGAGTCTGAATTAGTAAGATTACAAATAATTGTTAATATAAAAAGTAGTATTATACCTAATTACAATATAGAGAATTTAGAGGGTTTAATTACTAGCTTAGTTAGTGAATGGAGCAATGGTTTATTAGAAACTTTAAAAATGTATTATACCGAAGAGGTAGCGCAAAGTAAGTTACAAAAATATCTTGATGTTTTTGATGCTCGATATTCTTTAAGTTTCACTAATAAACAAGCGGTACGTGATATTGAAATGATAGAGAAAGTACTGCAAGATAGATCTACGAAATTTGACTTGTATGTGTCATCTCAAAGTTGTGATGATTTAGTACAATTAAAAATTTTCTCATTAAACCATGAATTACTTCTTTCTTCTATACTCCCTACTATAGAAAAATTAGGCTTGCTTGCAGTTGATATGTCTACTTATATGGTAAAAGTACATGATAAAGGAGAGTGTTCCGATATCTATTTACACCATTTAAGAATGAGACTTAGCAGAAATTTCAGTGAATTAACTATAACCTCAACTATAGAAAAAAATATAGAAACACTTTTAGAGAAAGTTGCTAATGGGTTATTGGAGGATGACATATTCAATTCATTAGTTCTTTACGCTTCTATGTCACCTGAAGAAGCTATGATTATGCGATCTTATGCTAAGTACTTAAAACAAATAAAATTTGCTTATAATACCGAAGTTATAGCTAATTCTTTAATTGATAATAGAAATATTGCAGCTAAATTAGTAAAATTATTTAATGCGAAGTTTGACGTTAATATTCAAATAAATAAATTAGAGCTGGAAGTAATAGAAAATTCCATTATACAAGACATCGCTTCTGTAGAAAATGTAGTAGACGATAAAGTGTTAAAAACATATCTTGAGTTAATAAAAGCTACTCAAAGAACAAATTTCTTTAAAGATTACTCTAGTTCTAAACATAAAGAGTATTTATCATTAAAAATTGAGTCTACAGCTATAAAAGCCATGCCTGTACCAAAGCCATTTATGGAGATATTTGTTTATTCTTCTCGTTTCGAAGCTTTGCATTTACGTGGAGGAAAGGTTGCTAGAGGAGGAATGCGATGGTCTGATCGTAATGAAGACTTTAGAACTGAGATTTTAGGGTTGATGAAAGCGCAGATGACAAAAAATTCAGTAATAGTTCCTGTGGGTTCTAAAGGAGGCTTTGTCTTAAAAAGAGCTAATTCTTTAAATAAAGAGCAACTTTTACAAGAAGGAATAGCTTGTTATAAAAATTTCTTACGTGGTTTACTGGATATAACTGATAATATTATTAATAATATTATCGTAAAGCCCGAAGGTGTACGTTGTTATGATATGGATGATCCATATCTTGTAATAGCAGCGGATAAGGGAACTGCTACTTTTTCAGACTATGCCAATGATATATCATCTCAATATGGTTTTTGGTTAGGGGATGCCTTCGCTTCAGGAGGTTCTGCAGGGTATGACCATAAAAAAATAGCGATAACTGCAAGGGGCGCTTGGATTTCAGTAGAAGAGCATTTTTCACAGTTGGGTATTAATATTGCAAAACAACATTTTTCTGTCATAGGAATAGGTGATATGTCAGGGGATGTATTTGGTAATGGATTATTATATTCAAATAATATAAAGCTAATTGCTGCTTTTAATCACTTGCATATATTTATAGATCCAACTCCCGATACTGCCGCTAGCTTTAAAGAACGTGAACGTTTGTTTCAATTACCAGGATCTCAATGGAGCGACTATAATCATAATATAATTTCTAATGGAGGGGGGATATTTTCTCGTAATAGCAAAGAAATTAAGATTACCGCTGAAATGCGAGAGGCATTAGGAATTAGTTTAGGTATAGATGCTTTAACTCCAGATGAGTTAGTACGCCATATATTGAAAGCTCCAGTTGATTTATTATGGAATGGAGGAATAGGTACTTATGTTAAAGCAAGTGAGGAAAGTAATGAAGTTATAGGAGATAAAAATAATGATTTTGTTAGGATAAACGGTAAAGACTTAAGGTGTAAAGCAGTTGCTGAGGGAGGTAACCTTGGTTTGACTCAAATAGGAAGAATTGAGTATGCTAGAAATGGTGGAAAAATTAATACTGACTTTATAGATAATTCAGCTGGGGTTGATTGTTCGGATCACGAAGTAAACATTAAAATTGGTTTTTCACCAATGTTGCGTTCTAATATTATAGATATGGAAACTCGCAATAAAGTATTAACCGAAATGACTGAAGAAATAGCTGCCTTAGTTTTAAACAATAATAAGCAGCAAAATCAATTATTATCTTTAGATGAATATTTAGCTGCTGAACGTCTAGATAAGCATATTTGGTTAATAGATCAATTAGAAAAAAAAGGAGAGTTAAATAGAGAGGTAGAAAGCCTACCTAATAAAGATGAATTAATGCGTTTAAAGGCTGCAAATCTTGGCTTAACCAGGCCAGAAATATCTGTGATAATTGCTTATGCAAAAAATTCTGCAGTGAAGATGTTGGAATCTGTTGATTTTACTCAAGATCCATATTTTCTTAACTATTTAATGAATTATTTCCCTACTCAAATAAGAGAGAGATATTCTGAGCATTTCAAGCAACATAGCTTAAAAAATGAAATTATAGCAACAGTATTAATCAATGATTTTATTAATACTATGGGAGCTCACTTATTTCATCAAATTTTAGATGGAGGATTATATCAAGGCATAGAAATATTAAAATCATTTATTCTTATAAAAGAAGGATTGGGAGTAAGAAATTACTGGGACGTAATAGAAAAATTAAGAGGAGTAGTAACTTTTGAAGTTCAAGTTAAGCTATTTAGTTTACTGCAAAAGATTATTGAACATAATATAAGTTGGTTATTAAATCATTGCCAAAATAAGCAGCACTTTAATATAAGTCTAGATGTATCTATAAGTAAATTTCAAGCCCAAATACAATTATTACGTTCTGCATATGAAGAAGGAGAATTAAGTGAAATAAAAGAATTAGGAATATTAGAATTGGTAGCGGAGTATTCTCAATCAATTCCAGAATATTTACTAAATGATGTAAAAAAATTAGTTATATTAGTTAATGCCTTAGAAATAAGTAATGTAGCTGATTACACTCACCAAGACTTTGTTAAAGTCGCTAAATTTTACTATAGCATACGCGAACAATTAAAAATTGATACTATAATTGCTAAGATATCTGAAAAACATATTCTTAATAATTATTTAGACCAAATAGCTTATAAAATGGTATTGCAAGATATCAATCTCATAATAAATAATCTGGTTATTACTATTTTAACTGGCGCAAATGAGAATAGTAATTTAGCAAATATTTGTACTGATTATCAATTAAAAAGTTATTTAGATTTTATTGCATCTATAGATGTTTTTGTCACAAAAAATCCTATAACTACATTAGTGTTATTAAAGAAACATTTAAAAAGCTTAACTCAGTAAATAATCAACTAACTCTAAAATGACTGAAGTAAACTTATATAGCTTTGCTGAAGAATTATTCTATAAAGCTTTGCCAAAGTTAGTAGAAGGATTGTATAAGAATGGTCATATCATACAAGTAATGTGTGCTGATATTACTCAATTAAAAACAATTGATAACTTATTATGGACTTATAGCTCTCTATCATTTTTACCTCATGGCTCATTTAATGATGACTTTAAGGAAGACCATCCTATAATATTAACTCTTCATTGTAATGATAATGTTAATAATGCCGATACTTTGATAATTTTAGATTACTCTATAGTAGACGAAAAGTTTTATAATACTTTATTAGGTTTTAAAAAGGTATTATTAGTTAAAAAAGAAAATCAACTTGGTCCCCTAGAGAATCTTGATAATATAATGTTATTTAAAGAATGGATTAAATTAGGGATAACTATTTATGAAATCAATAGATCTTCTGATGGCAAATGGGAAAAGAGACAAAAATTGTAATCTAAAAAAGCCGTTTAGACGCAGATAAACTAAGTTAGATTATTGAGGAAAAAAAGTCAAAAATTGCTGAAAAAATAGATAAAAAAATATTGATTGTAAATTTTTGAAGATATTCTAATCTCTTTCAATTTTTTTGCGCTAGAAACCTAATTTAGGGATTAGAATTGGGGTTAATAGAATTTGTTGTATGTAGCATTATTTTCTTGCCTCCTTATTTCTCAGATTTAAATCAAGTAGAGAAATTTTAGGCTAATATGAAAAATATGGATTAAAACAAGAATTATCCTCTTCTAAGTCTTTATATGATTCTTTGCTATCATTTTTTAATTACTTGATTTAAAAAACCCCAGTTCGTGATAAGGAAAGATTGTGTATAGTATAGTCATTCCAGTTGACATTAATATGAATAATTGATATAAATAAGGGATGTTATATTCATTAGATTTACGTAAAAAAGTCCTAAGATTTATAGAGGCAGGAGGCAGTAAGAGCTCTCATTGTCGAGTTTTCGCTGTTTCTTGGTCTACTATTTATAATTGGCTTAAGTTGAAAG
>CAYLWW010000015.1:0-22069 GCA_964387585.1 uncultured Candidatus Midichloriaceae bacterium | reverse complement strand
CCTAATCCAAATTAAGTATTTTTCAATCGAAAAAAATGATTTTTCATGGAAAATTTACTCAAAATAATCACTTATTTTTAATAAGGGGCAAAAAATTGGAATATCTTAGGTAGATTCAACATCTATAGCAGTTTGTTACACAAAAAGGATTAGATGAAATAAAGTATTTGCGCCGGATGCGCAAAGCTAGGTAAAACGACTAAAGGATTGTTTTTTTCCGCTAAAGTTACATATTGTAATTAATGAAATTGGTGAGATTCAAGGAGTTCAGCTAACGCCTGGGAATGTTGATGATAGAGTGTCAGTTTTATCTATGACAAAATGCCTGACCGGCCTATTCTTAGGCGATAAAGGATACAGACCGACAAAATCTTGTGATTATGGATAATGCATCTTTTCATAAGTCAAAAAAAACAAGGGAATTAATAGAATAAGTTGGATGTAGATTGATATTTTTACCTCTATATTCGCTCCTATCTAAATCAAGTAGAGAAGTTTTGGGCTAATATGGAGATGGATTAAACAAAAATTATCCTCTTTTAACTCTTTATATGACTCTTTGTTATCATTCTTTAATTATGCTATGCAGACTTGATTTACTATATATCATGATTTTTCATCCAAATTAGAGTAGCTATCCTCTGTCTCATTATTCTGCTAAATAAATAATCAAAAATTATCAGCTTGACAATTAAAAATATTTTATACCTATTGCTGATCGAACAACCTCTATAGTGTTTTTAGCTAATAGTTGAGCTTTTTTTATACCGGATTCTAAAGATTCTAGTACTATACTATTACTAATTTCAGAACGCTTTTCTCTAATCGGTCTTAACATCCCTTGTAAACTTTGGTTTAAAATATTTTTTATAGTTATGTCTCCAAGTCCACCTTTTCTATAGTGCCCCTTAAGTGCTTCAACTTCTTCTTTATCTTCATGAAAAGCATCTAAATAAGCAAATACAACATTCCCTTCTACAGAGCCAGGATCTGTTACTCTAATATGAGAAGGATCTGTATACATATTAAATACTTTTTGTTTTATTTCTTCTGGGCTATCAGATAAAAATATAGCATTATTCAAAGATTTACTGGCTTTAGCTTTTCCATCAATTCCTATAAGTCTTGTATTTTTACTTAGAATTGGTTTGCACTCTTTTAGACAATCAGTATTGTAAATTCTATTAAATCTCCTTACTATTTCATTGGTTTGCTCAATCATAGGAAGTTGATCATCGCCTACGGGAACGAATTCCGCTTGGAATATAGTAATGTCAGCAGCTTGATTCACTGGATAACAAAAAAAACCAGCGGGAATTGAATCATCATATCCTTTTTGTTGAATCTCAAATTTTACAGTAGGATTGCGTTCTAACCTTCCTAAGGTTACTAAATTTAAGTAATATATTGTTAATTCAGCAATTTCTGGAATTTGCGACTGTATAAAAATTACACTTTTTGCCGGATTGATGCCAACACTTAAGTAATCTTTAACCACTTCAAAAACATTATCAGTTATCTTTTTAGGATTTTCAAAATTGTCTGTTAATGCTTGAACATCAGCTACCATTATGTATTGTTCGTATTCATCTTGTAGATTTATTCTATTTATTAATGAACCAGCGTAGTGCCCTAAATGTAGCTTACCTGTTGGTCTATCACCTGTTAAAATTCGTTTATTCATCTTAATTTATATTTGTATGTGTATCGACCTTTTATACATAAAGTAAGTTTTATTTACTATATAAAATATTAGATAAAGTGTTGTTAATAATACTTCAATTCTTGAACTTTTCCCCAAAATAGTCGATAAACAAATATAGTATAAGCAATAATGCATGGTAACACGATTAATACCCCAATCAGCATCACTTTAAGAGCTTCAGGAGATGTTGAAGCTTCGTATATTGTCATTTTTTCAGGTATAATATACGGGTAAAAACTATATGCTAATCCTTGAAATGATAATGCAAATATAGACATAGCGCCAATAAAAGGCACCCATGACAAACGATCGTTTGAAAGTGGTAACTTCCTTAGAAGAAATTCCATAGCCAAAATAATACTTCCTGTAATAATTGGAATTGGAGCTAATAGAATTATGTTAGGCATACTAAACCATTTATCAAAAATTCTACTGCTAATAATTGGTGTAGTAATAGAAACCAAAGCAATACCTATAGTAGTTAACCAAAGAGATATACGAGTCCATCGAACTGCTTTAACTTGCAATATTCCTTCGGTTCTCATAATAAGCCAAGCTCCTCCCATGAAACTATAACCTGAGGCTAAGCATACTGCTACAAGCATTGCAAATAATTGTGAGGAAAGGTTATCATCAAAACCCATTATATAAAGGCCAAGCATATAACCCTGAGCTAAAGAAGCCCCTATTGATCCTATTGAAAATAACTTATTCCATATGTGTTTATGAGTAATAATTACTTTAGCGCGAAAATCAAATGAAACTCCACGCAAAATAAGCATTATTAACATTATTGCAGTAGGTAAATAAAGGTTTGTCAGAATTTCACCGTGCGCTATAGGGAATGCTACTAATAGTATTCCTATACCTAAAACCAACCAAGTTTCGTTTGCATCCCAAAATGGACCAATAGAAGCTATCATAGTATCCTTTTCTTGATCATTAGCCTGGTTTAGTAAAATGCCTACCCCAAGATCGTAACCATCTAGTATAACATATAATAAAACAGCTAAACCCATTAAAGAAGCAAATACTAAAGTTAACCATTGCTCACTCATGAATGTAAAATCCATATTAATTACCTCCTTTCAATAAAATAATTTCATGATCGTTTTCAGTAGTCAGTGATGATAACTTAGTCGTATTTTTACTATCTTGGCGTGCAAGATAAAATAGAGTTAATACAAATACAGTAATAAGAGCAATATACACCGTTATATAAGCAATAAATGTGCTAAGAACCATTGAGGCTTTTATATCAGAAACAGCATCGGCGGTTTTTAATATACCATTGACTAACCAAGGTTGTCTTCCTATTTCTGTTGTATACCACCCAGCAAGGGTTGCGAGCCAACCAGAAAATGTCATCGCTACAATAATATAAGCTAAATAACGTTTAAGCTTATCCTTACGTAATAGTTGATAGGAGCTTAACCAAGATGTTGCTAACATCAAAAATCCAATCCCAACCATAATACGAAAAGAGAAAAATATTGGAGCAACAGGGGGAATATCTTGAAATTCATTTAGGCCCTTGATTTCACCATCCCAATTATGAGTTAAGATTAAGCTTCCTAAGTGGGGAACTTTAATTTCATAGGAATTGCTTCGGGTTTTAGAATCAGGAATAGCAAATAAACGCAATGGTGCTGATTTCTCAGTTTCCCATATACCTTCCATAGCAGCTATTTTTTCAGGTTGGTATTTGAGTGTATTTAGTCCATGCATATCGCCTACAATAAATTGAATAGGCACTATAATTGCAGCAGTGTAAGTAGCTACTTTTATAACAGCTATAACGCTTTTTCTTTGATCTCCTTTAAGCCATTGATAGGTTGATAAACCCATGATTAAAAAAGCAGTAGAAATAGCAGAAGCCATTAACATATGGGTTAAGCGGTATAACATTGAAGGATTAAAAACTACCTCAATCCAATTAGAAACTATAACAACTCCATCCTTTATATCAAAGCCTGATGGGGTATGCATCCAACTGTTTAAACTTATAATCCAAAATGCAGAAAGAGTTGTTCCTAGAGCTACTAATAAAGTTGCTATAGTGTGAACTCTGTTAGAAACGCGGTTGAACCCGAAAAGCATAACTCCAAGAAATGTTGCTTCCAAAAAAAATGCACTTAGCACTTCATAAGCCAATAAGGGACCAGCAACATTTCCAACAGTCTTCATAAAACCTGGCCAATTAGTACCAAATTGGAACGACATCGTAATTCCACTTACCACTCCAAGGGCAAAACATAATGAAAAAACTTTGATGTAAAACTTATAAGCTTCAATCCATTTACTATCTTTAGTATAATTATAGCGCAGCTTGAAAAACAACAAAAACCACCCTAATGCTATAGAAAGCGTAGGGAATAAAATATGAAAAGTGATATTTGCAGCAAATTGGGCTCGCGCCAACATAAGTGAGCTGATTAATTCCATATTAACTTGTTCCATTTAATTGATTGTATACCTATGATAAACAAAGAGTTAGCAATTTATTCATTGCTTATATATGATTTTATTCATGGCTTTACTACCTTTTTTTTCATTTACTAAAGTCATATTAAATAGTTAGAAATCGTTTAGATTTATATAACATACATATATAATAAAACTAAGACCGTTTTAATATATATTATGAATTTTAACTAAGATTAACTGAATAGTATTTTAAAATTTAATACTTTATAAGTAAAGAAAAGTTTCATATTTTAAAAGCTGACTTTATTTCTAATTTTTTATTAATTGAAAGAAATTAGAAATTCATAAAAGTAATAAATTGAATATAATAGATAAGTTAGTAAGTATTTTTTGTACTAGATGTCTTATCTCTAGTATTAACTCAAAATCCAGTTAAGATGGAATATAGAATATGTGCTATTAACTAATAATTTTTTGCATAGCTGAGCTAATAATCTCTTTACTTATGGCTAATATACAATTATTTAATCACCCTGTAAATTGATATATATATTAATAAATTATGAAATCGTCACATATACCTCTTATGAACAAAGATTTGGTGCGCTATGCATCACTGGTGTATGGTTTTTTACACTTTACTCTTCGTATCTACCATTTCTTCATTTCTGAGAAATATAAATGTTATAGAAGTTTTTATAACCTAATCTTAATTATAGCATTCACTTTTGCTTGTAATACCTTAACTATATCTAGTTCTTATTCTTTTAATGATAAGATATTAGCTAAAGTAGGTAATAAAATAATTACTAGCTATGAATTTAATGCGCGTATTGATCTTATACGCATTACTAATGGAATAGAATTCGATAAACTCAGACCTGATGAAAGAGAAAAGTTACATTATCAGATATTAAATATGCTTATTGATGAAAATGTCGCTAAACTTGAAGCCGAAAAATTGGGTATTGAAATTAAAGGAAAAGACGTAGAGTCTGCTATAGATCTTATAGCTCAAGATAATGGTTTAAAGACAGAGCAATTTGTAAGTGTGTTAGAAAATAACAACGTGAATATCGAAGATTTTCGTCAACAAGTTAAAAGTCAGCTTTTATGGGCAGAAATGGTAAAAACACAAGTGAGACCGAAAATTCTTATTTCAGATTTAGAAATATTAGAAAATAAGAATTTATTGTTAACAATGCAAGAGTTGGAAAAAAATCGCCTAGAAGAGACAATGAAAGCATATAGAAGAGAAGTAAGCAAACCTACTATTGATGATAGAGTAGAGCTAGCAGAGATTGTTTTACCTTTAGATTATAAGGTAAACGATAAAGACATCCACTATATTCTTGAATATATATTTACTCAATTAGCAAGTGGAGTACGTTTTAATGAACTAGCTAAAAAATATTCCATAGAAACAAGCTCATCTGATAATGCAGGGTCTATAGGGTGGATAGCGGTAAAAGACTTATCAAATCCTTATGTAGATATCATTACTCAGTTAAATATTGGTCAAATTGGACAACCCATGCAAATCGGGGATAAAATTATAATATTACAGTTAGTCAATTATCAAGAAAGTCCAAAATCTAAAAAAGAAAGGTTAATTAATGAAAACAAGATGTTAGAGAGATTGACTATAAATAAGAAAGATAATGCTAATCCTGAATTAGAAATAAAAAACTTATTGTATGATATAAAACTAGGTTTATATTTAAGTCGATATTTAACTAAAATTAAGCAAAATTATATGATTGAGCTTAATATTTAAAACGAAAGAGTCATGACACTACAAATTAACTCCACAGCTTTAGATTTTACTTTAACTTCTACTAAAGGCGATAATTTCAGACTATTTGATTATGTTGGGGAAAATCATAAACACAAAGTATCTTCAGTGATATTATATTTTTATCCTAAAGATAATACTCCTGGATGCACCATGGAAGCTAATGATTTCGCTAAATATTCTTCAAAATTTGACTCTTTGGGAAGTATTATAATAGGAGTTTCAGCTGATACCCTAGAAAGTCATAATCAATTTAAGAATGAGTGCGAATTACCTTTTGAATTGCTAGTAGATAGTGAAAATAAAGTTGCTAAATTATATGAAGTATATGGGGAGAAAAAAGTTTTTGGTTCGGTAAAACTTGGGATTATTAGAAGCACTTTTATAATTGATTCTTCAGGTAAAATAGCAAAAATTTGGTCCCCAGTCAAAGTCCAAGGACATGCTGAAGAAGTTTATTCATCTTTAAACACTTTGCTTCAAAATTGATAACAAAAACATTAAGCTCAAATTTCTTCGAATTCAGCAGCAAGTTGGGCTGCTGTCATTCTAGATCTGGTTTCTAGATCAAATTCTTTTATAAAAGCGCCATTCTTTAGAAGAAGAAGTCTATCGCCATATTTAATAGCATGAGACATATTATGTGTAATCATAATACAAGTAAGCTTTTGACCACGAACGACACGATTAGTTAATTCCATAACAGCCTCACTACTTGCCGGATCTAGCGCTGCAGTGATCTCATCCAATAACAATATATTTGACTCTTGCAACATAGCCATAACAATACTAAGTGCTTGCCTTTGGCCTCCAGATAAATTGCTAACTAAATCGTATAGCCGATTCTCGAGACCTATGTTTAATATTCTTAGCTTTTCTTTAAACCTTTCTATTCTATATTTATCTGCGAATAGTGCCAATCCTCTCTTTTGACCACGCTTTAATGCAAAAGCCATATTCTCGAGTATAGTCATTTTTTCTATTGTCCCAATTTTTGGATCTTGCATCACCTTAGATACAAGCTTAGCTCTATATATTTGTGATGTAGCTGTAATATCTTGACCTGAAATTGATATTTTGCCTGAATCCGCCTTGATAAATCCTGAAATCACATTAAACATGGTTGATTTACCAGCGCCATTTCCACCAATTACAACAGTAAATTCCCCTTCTTTTACGCTTAAGTTTAATTTACTGAGCACCTTCCTCTCTAACTTGGTATTTTTACCTAAAGTAACTTCAATATTTTCAAGATTTAGCATAATTGCCTCCTTGGAATGCACATGATGGTAATTATCATAAAGCCTGCTATTAGGTTTAAGTCAGAAGTTGTTAGCCCTAAAAGATCGCTATATAGGGCAAAACTCATAAATAGCCTATATATGATAGAACCAATTAAACAGCTTATTATTTGTAATGCAATAGATCTATATAGCAATATCCTTTCTCCAATCATCACTGAAGCAAGTCCTACTATTACGGTTCCAACGCCACTACCTACATCAGCAAACCCCTGATGTTGACTAAATAACCCCCCTCCTAATGCGATGACGGCATTACTAAGCATAAGGCATGTGATAGTCATAAAAGTAACATTGACACCACTATTTTGCGCTAATATTTTATTTTCTCCAATGCTGCGTAGTGCTAGACCATAATCTGTCATAAGTAAGTATATAACAATACCGCATATACCTAAACCAATAACTAACAGTTGAATTAACGGAAGATGGGCAAATATAGTGTCATTATTAACAAGGCTAATGTTTGGAATACCACCCATAATACGCAAGTTTATCGAGTAAAGCATGAAGCTAACTAATATTCCAGCAAGTAAATTTGTTATTCTAAATTTTATAAATAGTATACCAGTTATTATTCCAGCAATACTTCCAGCAAATATAGCAGCTAACAATGATAACCAAGGATTGATACCGATTTTAATAAGTATACTAGATGTAGCAGCACCCAAAACAAAACTACCATCACAAGTTAAGTCTGGAAAATCAATAACTCGGAACGTTAAATATATTCCAAGTGCAATAATACCATAGATGAGCCCAATCTCTAAACTCATTATAATTTCATTCAATGTCATGACTTACTCTTAGTAACTATTTTCGCAGCTGCATTTTTCAGTTCATCTTTGAGCTTGATTCCTAGTTTTTGTGCAGCATCTTCATTGAGGTAAAGCTCCGTTTGATTTGGAAATTCCACTGGTATTACTCCTAAATCTTCACCCTTAAGAGATCTAACAATAAGTTGCGCAGTTTGCAAGCCTATCTTGTACTGATTTGGCCCTAATGCAGCTAAAGCACCTAGCTCCACTGAATCAGTATCACTTACGTAAACGGGTACCTTTGCTTTAAAAGCAGCATTTATAATTGCCTGCAAAGCAGAAAGAGCGGTACTATCATTGCTGATGAATATGGCATCAACGTTTGCAGCCAATTTAGTTGCAGCTTGTGCTACTTCTGAAGTTTTATTAGCAGCTTGTAATATCAAATTTATACCAAATTCAGAACATAATTTTTCTAATTTATTTATCAAGCTTAAAGAATTTACCTCGCTTGGATTATATAAAAATCCTAAACGCTTTAGATTCGGTTGGATTTGCTTAAATAGCTTAAGCTGGGGATCAAGTTCAATAAAATTAGATACCCCAGAAGTGTTGTTGCCTGGATTCTCTAAACTTTGCACAAGTTCGGCTTTTAATGGGTCAGTTACTGAGCTAAATACTAGCTTTACTTTATTTTCCTTAGCATATTTAGCAAAGCTCTGAGCTGATATTGTAGCAACTCCTACAACGATATCAGCGCCTTGCCCAACAAATTTTGCTGCAATTTGTGAAGCTAATGCAGAATTAGCTTGTGCAGATTCCAAACGTAAATCTAAATTTACTCCACGTTTATAACCATTTTGTTCTAGCCCATCAATAATGCCTTTCGTTGTCATATTTAGGGCAGGGTGCTCAACAAATTGATTGATAAATACTTTTTTTATATCTTCAGTAGCAAACGCTTTAACTGCAGGAAGTATCATCATCATAGTGAATAATAACAATATTTTTTTCATTTCAGCTCCTATTTTTATTATTAGCTAATTTTTGCAATAATGATGCATAACCTTGATAAGATTCATCTTTTAGGAATCTTGCCACCCTTCCTATTGTTGTTAAACTCGCTCCTAACTGAGCGTGAATTTCGCGATAAGATAAACCATCATTTAAAGAGTTACATATTTGCCACCGCTCAGATAGAGCAGTAAGTTCAGCAGGTGTGCATAAATCTTTCAAAAAGTTAAATACTTCATCTTCTGTCTCAAGCAACAGTAAAGCCTGGCACAAGCTTTTTACATTTTTATGATGATCATCTGAGCTAACCATATTTTACCGCGTTATTAAGCATGTATTACTGTACTATTATAGTAATACATGCTTAATAATGCGTCAAGGTAAAATTTATTATTATACTTTATCTTTTAATAAATTAAAAATATGGCGAAATACCTCAAGTGATATAAAGGGTTAGTATAAAAAATAAGATGTTCTTTAAAATATAAATAAGAATTCTGTTGTTTAACGTTGTTTAGTGTATTAACTTATATAAAAGTACTTAGTTAAAAAAATAATATTCTAATAAAACTTAATTAATAAATTTTAAAACTAGAAAATGATAGTTATAATAGCTCTTCTGTTCACTATGATTGCAATATTCTCTAGCTATTTATTTAGTGGTGGCAATTTAATGATAATATTAAAAGCTATGCCTTTTGAATTTATTATAATAGGGGGAGCTGCCTTAGGGGCGTTTTTTATTTCTAATAAGACTGTTACGTATAAACGCACTCTATCTAATATTACTAGTTCTATTAAAGGTAGTAAGTGGCATAAGCAAGATTACGTAGATCTATTTTGTTTAATGGAAACAATTTTTAAATCTATAAAGCAAGATAGCATTTTAAAGTTAGAACATCATATAGAAGATCCAGAGCAAAGTGAAATTTTCAATCAATATCCTAAGATATTAAAAGATAAATTCGCTTTGGCACTTATTATAGATACTCTACGTCTTATGAGTTTATATATGAATGACCCATATCAAATAGAAGAAATGTTAGAAAAAAAAATGGAAAGATATGAGAATGAGCTGTTAACTCCATCGAAGGCAATGCAAAATATAGCAGATGCTTTGCCAGCTTTAGGTATAGTCGCCGCAGTTTTAGGTGTAATAAAAACTATGTCTAGTGTGGATCAACCTCCAAAAGTTTTAGGTGGCATGATTGCAAGTGCTCTGGTAGGAACATTTTTAGGGGTGTTTTTATCTTATGTTATAGTAGGTCCTTTGGCTATAAGAATGCGTAATATTGTAGAACATAATATAGAGTTTTATAAAACAATAATTGACTTACTAGTTTATTATTCTAAAGGAAATCCAGGAGCGGTAGCTATAGAAGTAGCGCGCTGTATAGTAAGTATCGAAGATCAACCGACATATCTTGAGTTAGAAACATCAATAATGGAAAAAAGAGAAACTAACACCACAAAATAATACTCAATTAAAGCTTGGTGAATTATCCATGATAGAGAACTCATTTTTTAATTAATAAAATCATCTCTATTCCCTTTATAAAAAGGGTGGCACTTAGATAAACGCCTAACTATTATTAATATCGCTTTTAAAAGTGGGTAAGATGATAAAGCTTGTTTTGCATATACAGAACAAGTTGGATTGAAAATGCAAGAAGAAGGGAGTAAAGGCGAAAGAAAAAGCTGATAAATATAAATTAAGTATATTAATATTTTACTAAGCACTAATGGGCATTTTCAAGGCTCTCTTGCTAATTAAAACTTTATTAAAAGAGCTACCGATCTCAAGTTCGAGCTTGCTAAAGTTAGCATCTATCAAGCTTTTACGAGCTATTAATACTATATTTACTCGAGTAATATTAGCGTTGCTATCATTCAATTTTTTTATCGAATTTAACACAGAAGCTCTAAGAAGTCTTTTGCATCTATTTCGTTTAACAGCATTACCAACTTTCTTACTTGCGATTATACCCACTCTTATAGCGATAGCTTTACTGGACTCAATTGAATCTAAAATATTCAAATCTCCAATCCGATACAATAGGATAAAGTTATCGGATATCACTTTTTTGTTAGCGCTGAAAACAGCTTTATAATCCGAAGGTTTATTAATTGAATCTAGGATAATTGAATGATGCTGAGAATTAAAGTTTCTAGGCTTTAACATAGATTTAGTTACTTATACGAAAAAATCACAAGATAAGCCGTTACCTATAACATCACGAGAAATGCAGTTATTTGTATTGAAACTATCAGTAATTCAAATAACTGCACTAAACATGGACTTTATAAGCTAGTGACCTAATTGAAGCGCAAGCTAAAATTCACCACTTATATGAAAACTTAACTGCTTAAGTTACCTTATGCCGAAAGAATCTTGCGACCTCTAGCACGCCTGTTATTTATAACGCGCCTGCCACCAACTGTTGACATACGCTCTCTAAATCCATGTCTTCTCTTTCTTACTATTTTACTAGGTTGGTATGTTCTTTTAGTTGCCATTTTTATCTCTTAAAATTTTTAGAACTTTAAAACTCATTTTGAACCGATTATAGAGAATTGAATGATTTTAGTCAAGCTCTTGTAAAATTGATTAACCTATGTATATCTTAGAAATGAAAAATTAGTAGGCAGTGCTGGGTAAAATCAATAAATGACTAGCAAATTTATATAGGTGCTGAGTGTAATAAAAAGATTAAATTATGATGAGGGAAGAATGATATTAAATTAATGTTTTATAGTCGAACCTAAAGGTGATATATTTAATCTAATTATTATGTTATATCCATCTATAATATAAAAAATATCAAAAAATAAGAAATTTATTTCATATAAAAATTACTAATAAATTATAGATAACATAAATAATGTTGAGGGTATTTCACTACACTTTGTGTCCGTTTTCAAGAATGCTACGTATGGTGTTAAAAGAAAAAAAAATTGACTTTGAGTTAATTGAAGAACCTTTTTGGGAAAGGCGAGTTGAATTTCTGCAGCTTAGTCCTTCTGGGCAAACGCCGGTTATATTGAATGTAAATAATAATCAAGTATTGGCAAGCTGCTGGTCTATATTTGAATACCTGGAAGATATAAAAGCTTTACCTTTAATGTTGCCAGAATGCCTAATACAAAAATCTTATGTTAGGTATATAGTTGATTGGTTCTGTAATAAATTTTACAATGAGGTAACTAGATATATTCTAAATGAAAAAATTATCAAAAGGCTTCACTCTAGCGACTCTCCTAACTCTAATTTAATTAGAGTTGCTAAAAAAAATATTGTATACCATTTAAATTATATAAGCTATTTGCTTGCTGAAAATAATTATATATGTGGAGAAAAAATAACTCTTGCAGATTACGCAGCATCAGCCCAGTTATCAACTTTAGATTATATAGGAGATATAGTTTGGGATCATAACTATAAAGTGAAGTCTTGGTATGCATTAATAAAGTCTAGGCCTAGTTTTAAACCAATACTTGAAGATGAGGTTATGGGTATAAAACCTCCTCATTGCTATAAAAATCCTGATTTTTAAATAGACAAATTAGCTTATAGCAATTTATTATAAAAATAATAAATAAGCTTCGACAAAACTCACTCTAAATAGTATAAAATTATGTTATTTTAGTTTTATGATATAAATAAAATTGTTAAAACTATTATAGTAAAGTATAAACAAAGTAAGAAGCGTTTTTTTTAATATAAAACAGCAAAAAGTAAATATAACTAATTTTATATAATTTAAAAAGAAGTAAGTTAAAAGGTAGATATGTTGTCTGGAGCAGAAAAGGTAGCTATATTGCTTATGGCCCTGAGTACAGAAGTAGCTAGCCAAATAGTCAATTCTTTAGATGAAGAAGAAATAAGAGAAGTATCTCATACTATGGCTAATTTAGGTACAATAGAATCAGAAATTGTGGAACGAGTAATATTAGAGTTTATAAATGATATTAATAGCTCTTTAGGTTTTGTTGGAAATGCAAAAAATACCGAGAGGTTTTTGCGTAAAACTCTAGAAAGGGAGAAATTAGACGGAGTAATAAAAGAAGTCCATAATTTATCCATTAGCAATGTATGGGAGAAGTTATCTAATCTTAGCGATCAAGTGATAGCTGATTTTTTAAAAAGCGAATATCCACAAACTGCAGCAGTAGTTATATCCAAGCTCTCTTCTAGTCAAGCAGCAAAGGTGTTAAGCGTTTTAAATAAAGAATACGCATTTGAAGTTATAAAGCGCATGTTAGCTATTGAAGATGTAAAAAGAGAAGCGTTAGATAAACTTGAGAAAAGCCTACAAGGACAATTAGCTTCTGGTATGAACAAAGTTCATTATAATAATAACAAAGTAGTAGCTGAAATATTCAATAATTTCGACCCAAATAGCGAAAAAAACTTTATGAGTATGCTTGAGTCTTATAATCAAGATGCTGCTTTAGGAATAAGGCGTTTTATGTTCACCTTTAAGGATCTTGCAAGTATTGATGTTAACGGGATTCAAGCCTTGCTTAAAGTTGCGGATAAATCTAAATTAGCATTAGCATTAAAAGAAGCACCAGAGGATGTGCAACAAGCATTTTTACGCGGTATGTCACAACGCGCATCTAAATTATTGATTGAGGAAGTTGAAAGTATTGGCTCAGTTAGAGCAAAAGATATACAAGAAGCTCAAGTTTCGATTTTAAATATTACTAAAGACCTAATCGCTAAAGGGGTAGTAAAATTCGATCAGAATGGATCTAATTAGTATAGGAAAATATTATAATGCCTAATTAACAATATCAATTTATGTTAATAAAAAAATTACCCCTAAAAGATTTTTTTTTAAAAAAAGATGATAATGCCGATTGTGATAAAGATCTTTTAGAAATTAATCAAGAAGAAGAGAATTATAATGGAGATGTAGTAGATAAAGATATAATCAAAGTAGGAGAAAATTTAGAAGAGGAAAAGAGCGAATATTTTCAATTAACTAAAGCGGAAATAGAGCAATTAAAATCTGAAGCATTTGCTGAAGGTAAAACTGAAGCATTGCAGGAATTTGCTAATCTTAATAATTCAAAAGAACAACTCATTAGCCAAGAGCGAGAGTCTGATAATACTAGCCAACTTGCTTTGGAAGAACAAATAAAAGAAGCTGTAATAAGAATAGATGCTCAAATGTCTGAAATTTCTAAACATGTTCAGGCTATATTAAAAGGTCTAAGTGATCAATGTTTAGAGTTAGCCCTTGCTATAGCAAAAAAAATAATATCTAGTACCATAGATTATATTCCACAGAAATTAGTAATCAATTTTTTACAGGATAAATTATATCTTTTGCTTGAAGAAAATAATATAGAAATTATAGTGCATAGCAAAGTATACGATTATATAGTAGAATACATCAATAATATCAAAGATAGTAAATTGAATGCTATAATTAAAATAAGTGTTGATGATAAAATGGGAGTTGCAGATTGTAAAATTGATTGGCGTAAAGGAGCTTTTTTAAAAAGTAGTGAGCTATTATTACAAGAACTCAGTGCAATGTTAAAAAATTATATGGACAATAATAACCAAATTTATTAAATGATTTTTTGAATAATTTTATATACAAAATATTTATTAGTTTAAAAATTCAAGTGATAATAAAAAATATAGTAAGATAAGAAGTTATGGCAAATACAAATAATACAAAATCACCTTCTAATGATCTCAGTGCTGTATACGATATACCGCTTGAGGTCACCGCGGTACTAGGGAAAACTAAAATGAGAATTAGCGAATTGCTAAAGTTAGGTCAGGGTGCGGTAGTTGAATTAGATAAAAAAGTAGGAGAGCCTGTAGATATAAAAATTAATGAAAAATTAGTAGCTCGTGGTGAAATAGTCCTGGTAGAAGATAAAGTAGGTATAACATTAACTGAATTAATTAGAGACGAGCAATAAAGTTTAACCTTATAGTTTTATGTTATATGGCTCATAGTAAAATGAAGAAGTGGCAGCTATACAAATAGCTAGACGTGAAAATTTCACATTAGCAATGAGTATTTTTTCTTATTACTAGAGGTGTATATAATATTAGCATAGATACGCTCATTATCGATCTAAGTTACATGCTATTACGCTCAATTCAATAAAACATTCCTTCTTTTACCCTATAATTTTATGGATAATAGAAACATAAACAGAGTTTCATATGACTAAAATAAACTATAAGCAACCATCGCAACGCCAGTTAAGAGTAGCAAATGAAATACGTCAAGCTTTAGCTAGTATATTCCTTAACGTAGAATTATACTCACCCGGAGTAGTATTTGATAGCATTAGTATATCAACAGTAAAGGTAAGCTCAGATCTAAGAATTGTGTCAGTATTTATTATAACCCGCGAAAGCGAAAAAAGTAAAATAATGATAAAAGCCATTAATGATTTACTTCCCCAAATTAGATCATTATTGATAAAGCAGGTCAAGTTAAGATATGCACCAGAATTAAGATTTTTTCCCGATACAAGCTTAGAAAAAGCAGTAAATGAAGAAAAATTATTAAATCTTATACGAATTGCCAATAAATCTGAATAAGTAAAGTAGATTAAATTATATTGCTGATAAATTGTAATTCATCAATTAGTTATTCTTAATTTTACCTTATTACTAACATATTTATATAATTTTTATGATTCAAAAGTTGCTAGAAAAGTGAGTGATGAATCTGTGTTATATGTATAAATATATGAGCAAAAGCCAATCTTAACGTATCAAAGGTATAAAAATCATAGTAAATTAAGATTTGATAGGAGATATTAAGCATAGTATATTAAAAAATCTGATATATGCTATGAATAGCGCAGTAAATTTTTTATTTACCATGTTTTATTTAGCATGAGTTATTATTTATCTAAAAACAAGCTAAAATATTAATATTAATTTAATGATTAAATTAATATTAATATGAGAGAAATGCTGCTATACTTATTTGCTATATTTAATAAAATTTCTTAAATTCTCAGATGTAAGAGAATATATTAAATGCTAATCGATAGCTTTTATGCTAAATAATAGCTTTAATACTTTTATACAATAACTATCAGTATAGAGTATTTATTCAGGTAAAATAGCTGAGCCTAAAAATAGGTAATAGAAAAAATAAACAGAGGAATAAATGTTTAATATAATCACCAAAGAAATAAATTGGAATGGCCAGAAGTTAAAATTAGAGACTGGCCGTATAGCAAGACAGGCCCACGGCTCTGTCTTAGTAAGTTTAGGAGAAACAATAGTTTTATGTACAGTTGTAGCTTCTAAGCAAAAAGACTCAGAGCTAGACTTTTTAGCATTAACTGTAAATTATCAAGAAAAATTTTATGCATCTGGTAGGATTCCTGGTGGCTTTATAAAAAGGGAAACTAAAGCTACTGAAGCAGAAACTTTAACTAGTCGTTTGATTGACAGATCATTGCGTCCGCTTTTCCCAAAAAATTATTATAATGAAATCCAAGTCATTTGTACTGTATTATCTTATGATGCTGAAAATGAAGCTGAAACTATTTCTTTAATAGGAGCTTCTGCTGCTTTATGGTTATCTGGTTTACCACTATCTGAACCCGTTGCAGCAGCTAGAGTGGGTTATAAGCAAGGAGAATTCTATTCAAATCCTAATAGAAAGCAAGTTCAAGAAGGCAAATTAGATCTTATAGTTTCTGGGACTGCTGATTCTATCATTATGGTTGAGTCAGAAGCTGCTGAACTATCTTCTGACATTATGTTAGAAGCTATAAGTTACGGTCATGAGCAACTCAAACCAGTAATTGAATTAATAAAGGATTTTGCAAACGCTGCAGGAGTAGATAATACTTGTCCTAGAGTTGTAAATAAAGTAAATAATGAATTTGCTAATATAATTGATAAAAATTATACTGCTTTAATAGAAAGTGCTTTAGATGAGCGTAATAAAAAGCTAAGAAATAATAAGTTAGATGAAGTACATCAGCGTATTGTAAATGAAAATATAAGTGCTCATCCAGAAAATTTAATTAAAGATGCTTTCTCGAGCTTTAAATCAAAGTTATTACGAAATAGAGTGCTTGAAAGTAACATTAGATTAGATGGTAGAGGAGTAAAAGAGATAAGGAGCATAGATTGTTTGCTAGACTTGTTGCCAAAAGTTCATGGTTCTGCTTTATTTACTAGAGGAGAAACTCAAGCATTAGCTGTTACTACAGTCGGAACTGCTTATGATGAACAAATGAGCGAAGATTTAGCTGGCACTAAATCCGATAACTTAATCCTTCATTATAACTTCCCTCCTTATTCTGTTGGTGAAGTAGGTGTACTTAAAGCACCAGGTAGAAGGGAAATTGGGCACGGAAAATTAGCTTTAAAAGCTCTTAAAGCTGTATTACCATCAAAACAAGTATTTCCTTATACAGTAAGAATTGTTTCTGATATCACCGAATCTAATGGATCATCATCAATGGCTACAGTTTGTAGTTCTTCTTTGTCTTTAATGGCTGCAGGAATTCCTATAAAAAAACATGTAGCAGGGATTGCTATGGGGTTAGTTAAGGATAATGATAATTTTGTAGTTTTATCTGACATAATGGGTGATGAAGATCACTTAGGAGATATGGACTTCAAAGTCGCAGCTACTGATACAGGTATTACTGCCTTACAAATGGATATCAAAGTTTTAGGCATTAGCCATAATATAATGAAAACAGCTATAAAACAAGCTGAAGAAGGTATAGAACATATACTTAAATTAATGAAAGAATCTATAGAAATGCCTCGTAAAGAATTAAGCCCTTCAGCACCACGTATTGTTAGTATTAACATTAACAAAGATAAAATAAGAGAAGTAATAGGAACTGGTGGTAAGAAAATAAGAGAAATATGTGAACAAAGCGGTGCTAAAATTGAAATAGATGATAGCGGTAAAATAACAATTTCAGCTCCTAACCAAAGCTCTATAGATACAGCAGTAACTATTATAGAGGGTATTACAACTGAACCTGAAATAGGACAAATTTATCAAGGTAGAGTGGTAAAAATTACTGATTTTGGTGCTTTTATAAGATTCTTAAATGGTATTGAGGGATTATTACATATTAGTGAGATAGCAGAGCAGAGAATTGAAAGCGTAAGTGATTTCTTATCTGAAAATGATAATATTGAAGTAAAAGTGATAGGTATAGATAAGAACGGTAAACCTAAGTTAAGCATGAAAAGCTTGAACAAGCAAATTAGTCCTTCTGCTAATCCTTCTAGTAATAGACAAGACAGACCTAGAAATCCTTCTTATTCTCGTCCAAGTTATGATGATAAAGCGCGTGAACAAGGTAACAACAACAGTGGTGGCTTTGCTAAAAAGAAGCGTTTCTTCTAATTCAACTAATAAAAACTTATAAAAACAGCTTTATAAATATTCCTTTCTTTTAAAAGATATTCTATTATAAGAAAGGAATTGTTTACGTTATTGATCGTTATTGATGTGTTAAGAAGTATTGATTAGATAAAATTTTTATTTTTAAAAAGTATATAAATGAATATTCACGAATATCAAGCAAAACAAATATTGTCCCAATACGGTATTCCTATTTTATCTGGCTATGTAGCATCTTCTGTAGATGAAGCTATAGAAGCAGCTAAAAAATTACAAAGTGAAGTATTAGTAGTTAAAGCTCAAGTTCATGCTGGAGGAAGAGGGAAAGCTGGAGGTATCAAGTTAGCTAAAACTACAGAAGAAGTTAAGGCGATATCTGAAAAAATGCTAGGTATGTGTTTAGTTACTAAGCAAACTGGTGAAAAAGGCAAAATAGTTCGTAAGCTTTATATTGAAGAAGGTACTCACATAAGCCGGGAGCTTTATTTTTCTGTAATATTAGATCGTAATAGCTCTTCAGTAATGATTATAGCTTCCAATGAAGGTGGCATAGAAATAGAAGAAGTAGCTGAACATAGCCCAGAAAAAATTATAAAAGTTTCTGTTGATCCTAGTATAGGTTTATATGATTTTCATATACGTAGTTTATATTACGGATTAGGAATGGAGAAAGAGCACTATAATCCTTTTTCTAATTTTGTTAAAGCGATTTTTCAGGCTTTTTTGGATAAGGATGCTAATCAAATTGAGATAAATCCGCTCATAATTGATAATGGAGGTAGGTTTATACCATTAGATGCTAAATTTAATTTTGATGATAATGCCATATATAGACATTCAGATATAGCCCAAATGTATGATCCTCTTGAAGATGATGAATTAGAAGTTAAAGCTTCTTCTTACGGCTTAAGCTATGTTAAAATGGATGGAAATATAGGCTGCATGGTTAATGGCGCAGGCTTGGCTATGGCAACTATGGATATTATTAAGCTAAATGGTGGCTCGCCGGCTAATTTTTTAGATGTAGGAGGTAGCGCTACAGCTGAGAAAGTAAAAGAGGCATTCAAAATTATTATCGAAGATAAATCTGTTAAATCGATACTAATAAACATTTTTGGAGGCATAATGAGATGCGATATAATAGCTAAAGGCGTTATAGAAGCAACTAAAGAGGTCGGAGTAACTATACCAGTGATAGTGAGATTAGAAGGAACTAATGCTGAATTAGGCAAAAAAATGTTATTAGAATCAGGGTTGGATTTACAACCAGCAGAAGATCTTGAAGATGCAGCATTTAAAGCAGTTAAGTTAGCTAATAACTAACCTAAATAAAATATTAGAATATTCAAATTATTACGTTTAATAGCATTTTTTAAACTCGTAATAACTAAATACCTTAATTTTTAAAAAACATTAAACCAAGGATAAAAGCACTAATGTCTATACTAATTAACGCTGAAACCAAAGTTATTTGCCAAGGTTTTACTGGTAAACAAGGTACTTTTCACTCTGAACAGGCTATTGCTTATGGTACTAATTTGGTTGGTGGCGTTACTCCTGGTAAAGGAGGCACCCATCACTTAGACTTACCAGTATTTAACACGGTGGCTGAAGCTGTGCATTATACCAAAGCTGATGCATCAGTAATTTATGTTCCTCCAGCTTTTGCAGCTGACGCTATATTAGAAGCAATTGACTCTAAAGTTCCGTTAGTAGTATGTATTACTGAAGGAATTCCGGTATTAGATATGTTACGAGTAAAATCTGCTTTAAAATCAAGTAAAACTAGGTTAATCGGCCCTAATTGTCCCGGAATTATTACTCCTGAAGCCTGTAAAATTGGTATTATGCCTGGCCATATACATAAACGTGGAAATATAGGAATAGTATCTCGTTCCGGCACTCTTACTTATGAAGCAGTTGCTCAAGTTACTCAAGTCGGGTTAGGACAATCTACCTGCGTAGGCATAGGGGGTGATCCTATTAATGGAACTAGCTTTGTTGATGTTATGGATTTATTCATGCATGATAGAGAGACTGAAGCTATTATAATGATAGGAGAAATAGGAGGAAATGCAGAAATTGAAGCTATAGATTATATAAGTAGTTTGTCTACACGTAAGCCAGTAGTTGGTTTTATTGCAGGACGCACTGCTCCTGAAGGAAAACGAATGGGCCATGCTGGAGCGATTGTTTCAGGTCATAGCGATACTGCTGAAAGTAAAATCAACGCTATGAGAGAAGCTGGAGTGGTGGTAGCTGAATCTCCTGCTTCTATAGGAAAAACTATGCTCAATGTTTTAGCAGGGTAAGTTGTTAATTGTATTAAAGTAATATAAAACTACAAGACAAAATTAAGAAATGAAAGAAATAGTCTTTAATGGTGGTATAGGAAGGTTAGAAGGTAGATATTATCATTGTGAGGAAAAAGGAGCTCCAGTAGCTTTAGTACTTCATCCTCATCCTCTACATGGAGGAACTATGAACAATAAGGTTGTCTATCATATCTTTCGTGCTTTCGTAAATAAACGCTTTTCGGTATTACGCTTTAACTTTAGAGGAGTTGGTAAATCTGCAGGAGTTTTTGATCATGGTGTTGGAGAACTACTCGATGCAGCATCAGCTTTAGACTGGTTGCAAAGCACAAATCCTGAAGCATCTAATTATTGGTTAGCGGGTTTTTCATTCGGTTCTTGGATAGCTTTGCAGTTACTAATGCGCAGACCTGAGATAATGGGGTTCATAGCTGTTTCTCCTCCTGCTAGTTCATGTGATTTCAACTTTCTTTCTCCTTGTCCTACTCAAGGTTTAATAGTTCAGGGATCAGATGATCAAATTACTTCTGAAGATTCTGTATATAAACTGTATGAAAAAGTAGAGAAACAACGTAACTCTGATATTGAATACGCTTTAATAGATAAAGCTGATCACTTTTTTAATGGAAGGCTAGAAGAGCTAGATAGTGTTATAGATAACTATTTAGAAGGTAGAGTCACTAGAGAATATTTTCCTAAAAAAAATAAACGTGATAGACGTAGGCGTCAAAATTCTTCTGGAAGCAATGAGTTTATTGGTTAGGCTCTTCTTATATGGCACTGTTAACGAAATAATTTATACAATTCAATTTAGCAATAGCAATAGAAATAAAACTAAGAAAAATATGATCAATGATTGATAGAGTTGAAAAGAAGAGTGATTAGTTCCTTATTTTGCATTTTTGATTAATGGTATCGTAGAGGGGCAAAAAACACTGGAATATCTTACGTAGGTTCAATATTTATAGCAGTTTGTCATACAAAAAAGGATTAGAGAGGAAACAAAGTGTTTGCTTGAGTCAGCAAAGCTAGGTAAAACGACTAAGGTAGAAATGATTTTTTTGGCTAAAGCTATATATTGTAATTAATGAAATTGGTGAAATTCAAGGAGTTCAGCTGACTCATGGTAATGTCGATGATAGAGTACCGGTTTTATCTGTGATAAAACGCCTGACTGTCCCACTCTTCCGTAACACAAAAGCTATATAAAATGCAATATTATTGAATGTTTCTTTAGGTTTCTAAAAGAAAAAAGGATTGTTACGAGAAATTAGATAAAACTGATAATGCCATACGTTTTGCCTTTTTAATTTCCTACTGATATAGTAAATTACCTTGTAATTCAGACGTGAATAAAATAAGGTTTTAAATTTA
>CAYLWW010000014.1:0-23137 GCA_964387585.1 uncultured Candidatus Midichloriaceae bacterium | reverse complement strand
ATCTATAATTGAAACTGTGTTTGATTATCTGAAAAACAAATTTGAGATAGAACATACCAGACACAGATCTATGTGGAATTTTTTAGTTCACATAATGGCCACTCTTCTTGTTTACTCAATGAAAAATAATAAACCTAAAGTTACCATGAATCCATCCTTAAAATATGCTTAATCCATTATTGGGGTTATAAGATTGACCTTAATAAAAAGTTAATACTCTAAAATATCGCAGAAGTATAATTTTTGATAAATAAAAAAATTCATTAAAATTGTATCATATTGATAATTCAAATGAATAAGTCAATATGTTTATTTAAATAAATACATAATTAATAATTGTAGTATTTATTAAATAAATTCTTATTATTTTTAATAAAATTCGAATTTATTGCTCTAAAAACAAGCTAAATTAATTTTACCTTTATTATTTTTTAGTTATCATGAAATTCAAATAAAATAACTTTTGCTGTCAAATAACGATGATAATAAATTATATAGATAGAGCTTTAAATTTATTTACTCCAACTATTTATTGGTCAATCTTAAGTAGTGCTACAGGGTTAAACAAAATTAAAGATTATACACCGCACAGGTTAATAAACGATATTACTATATCTATTAGCTTTCAATTTGCTAAACAATACTTATTTTCTAATTTACCTAAGTTAGAAATTAGTACGCCAATTAAATATATTTCAGATCTAATATATGGCTCTTTAAGAGAAGATGATTTAAGTAATAACGTAAGTAATGAGAAGCTTAATGATATCGATACTAAAATATGCCCTAATGATGCTCTAGATTATTTTAAGCAACAAAATGATACTAATGCTAAAATTACATCTTGCTCCGATTTGGTATGTAAAGGTTTATTTATTGGAATGATGAAAACTGCCACATCAATTACATTTAGTACAGCTTATAATTATGGTATTATTGATTTAATTGGTACCGAATTAACCGCAAGTGTAGCATCAAATATTTATGATAATCACTTAAACTACTCCTTTGATTAGTTAATTTAAAATAATTGATATCATAATTACAATCATTACATTACAATCAATATTAATGTCTTAATTACTTATTTAGGTTTATATAAAATTTATGAGCGTTACTAAGATACTTGAATGCACTATTAAGGAGTATGGTTATGAAACTATATTACTACTAGCAACTTGTGCAGCAACCCTTATAACTCAGGCAGATGGAGTTCTATATCCAACATTAGATAGTTACTTGGATATAATCAATAAATGTATGGGAGAGGAACCAGCTAATCAATCTAATATTGAATAATATAGCTAAAAGAGAATAAGCAAAGCATTATATCTTTGAGACTTAATTAATTATTATTAAGTACTATAATGATTTTATCATAAGCTAATTGTAATTCTTCTGCTGTAGTTGAGTAAGGAGGCAAAAGATATATAGTTTTATTTAAAGGTCTAATCAATAAACCCTCTTGAAGGAACTTCATTTTAAGTTCTTGCATGTTAAATTCAACATCATTTTGAATTTCAAATGCACTGATAGTACCTATTATACGGGTGTTTTTGATTTTTTTACAACTTAGCTTTAAGTTATTAATTCCTCTTTTATGAGCATTATTAATATTTTCTATTCTCATTTTACAGTTCGCACTTAAAAGTAACCTTAATGATGTTATGGCTGCTTTACATGCTATAGGATTAGCTGTATAAGAATGACCATGGGCTAGTGCAAACGGCCACTCATCACTTAAAAACGCTTCATATATAGTATTATTAGTAACGGTAAGTGCTAATGGCAAAAATCCACCAGTGATACCTTTTGATAGACATAAAAAATCAGGAGTAATATCAAGGTGATTTAAAGCAAAAATACTCCCTGTTCTGCCAAATCCCGTCATAACTTCGTCAAAAATCACTAATATTCCAAATTCCCTTACCCGTTTTACTACTGACCTTATAAAATCAATTCTACAAAGCCTCATTCCGCTAGCGCCTTGTACTAATGGCTCTAGGATAATTGCCGCTATTTCTTCGCTATACTGATTTAAGTAATCATCTAGCAATTGCAATGCTCTTTGCTCTTTTGATTCGACTTGATCATCATTATCCCAAGTGGAAGGGTAAGGAATTGTTAATACTTTAAATAATAAGTCAGAAAAAGTATCATGAAATCCTGACTTAATGCTAACAGACATTGCCCCAAAAGTATCACCATGATATCCGCCATCAAAACTTAGAAAAAATTTTCGCTGTTTTTGATTTTTATTATGCCAATATTGGTATGCCATTTTTAACGCTACTTCTACAGCAGTAGAACCATTATCAGAAAAAAAGAATTTTTTTAAATCACTAGGTAAAACTTGTGTTAAACCTTCACATAATTCAATTGCAGGGGTATGGGTAAATCCAGCAAAAATGATATGTTCTAGCTCTAACGCTTGTTTATAAATGCTTTCAGCTATCTCCTCATTAGCATGGCCATGAAGATTTACCCACCAACTTGAAATGAGATCCAAGTAAGCTTTGTCATTTTCATCATAAACATATGACCCTTTTCCACTCTTAATAGCTATCACCTCTGATGCTGTTTTCTCTTGAGTAAAAGGGTGCCAAATTACCGCTTTATCTCTTTGACTAAGTTTCATAATTTTATCACTCTATCAATTTTTTTAGCTGCTTTGTTAGGGTTATCTGACTTAATGTCTCTGTATTTATTTCATCTAAAAATGGAATTTGTGCTAATACTTTGGTATTACCATAAAACTCTATTGAATCAACATTACTTTGGTTAATTTGACCAGTCATAATTACCCCTAAAGTTTTTATTTGTCTATTTTTTAAAGCTTCTAAGCTCAAAAGTGTGTGATTAATAGTCCCTAACCTTGAGCTTGATACAATAATCACAGGAATATCAAGTTGTTTCACTAGATCTATCATTAAGTATCTTTGATTTATAGGCACTAATAATCCACCTGCTCCTTCTACTATTAAGTTTGCTGTATTAGGTAATTTTATTGTGTTAATATCAATTTCTTCATTTTCAAGGTATGCTGCTAAATGAGGTGATAATGGAGCTTGATATAGGTAAATTTCAGGATGTATTTTAACATTAGCTAGTTTTAAAACCACGCTTGAATCTTTATTTTGAGAGCCACCAGTTTGTATAGGTTTGAAGTAATCATAGCCGGTATGTAGGCATATCCAACTTGAAACTAGAGTTTTACCTATATCAGTATCCGTCCCAGTAATGAATATTTTCATTTTTTGTTCCTTAAAATTATGAAAAATACCTTATAAGTTATGTTTAACTCTTTTTGATACTCTGAAATCAAAGCTTTTAATGCTTTGATAGGGATATTTTGAATCGTTACATTAGCCCCTAAGTTCCTTAAATATTTAATAAATAGTAAAACATTATCGAACCTTAAATGAAAATCACTAGAAAAAAAATAAGAGTTGCTATCATTTATACCTAGTTGATTACAAAACATTTTTAAATCATTTGCGGTAGGATATCTTTTAAATGAAATTTCTTCTTTATAATAATTATTTAAAACTTGTTGCCATTCAATAAATGTTCCGTCTAATAAGCAAGAAAAAGCCAGTATATTAGATTTTGTTAAGAATTTTTGTATTACGTCTTTTATATTATTTACCCATTGCATAGCTAAATTACTTATAATAAGTTGATGATCACTCAGCTCTATATTTTCCATATCTCCTATGCTAAATTGGAAATTAGTATAAGAATGAAATTTAGATTGGCATTGTTCTATCATATTCGGAGCAATATCATTGAGTGTATACTGTGATTTTGGGTAGTGTTTTAAAAGAATTTCCGGCAGATATCCCGTGCCACTTCCTAAATCTAGGATAGTTTTCGGATAAAAGTTTTTATCAAAATTTAACAGTTTATTAACTAAAATTTCAGCACTAAGCTTTTGGATATTAGCTACACTTTCATATAATTTACTTGCGTTATTAAATTTGTTTTGAATCTCTATTTTATCTAATGTCATTAGTAAAATTTATTATTATATCGCTTAAGTACCTATCTTCTAAAAAACCTAAGCTATGTTTTCCATTTTCCATCAACTTAATCTTAACATTATTAAATTGATTAAAATTATCGTATAAAAGTGAGCTAGGAACGATAACATCATCTTTTGCTCCTAATATTAATGTGTTATCAGGCAAAATAAAATTAATAGTTTTACTTAAGTATCCTAGGTCATTAATTAAAGTAGTTAAATTTAAATTATCTAAATTTTCGATATCATCTGGCACCCCACACTTTTGATAAAAGTTTTTCATAGTTTCTTTGGGAGAGTTAATTAGATTGATTTTCAGTGCTTTTAACTCTTTTTCTCTTTTTTTTCTTATTAAAGGATTATTACCTAGAAATTGTATAAAGCTATTTAATCCTATAATATAATCGAATTTAATATTCAAGTTTAGCAGTTTTATAAATCCTAGAGAATGGCCTATACCTATTAATTTAGTATTTTTATCATTGATTAAATCAAGCTTAAAGTAATCATCATAATTATATTGATGATTAAAGTAACCAGAATCTAAGTAAGTACATTTTTCATTTATAAAATAAACAGACAAATTTTTCCAAAAATTTTTGCTAAACCCGAAACCATGATAGAAAATAAAATGCTTCATAAAAAATCCTTTATAGTAGATTTTTTAATGTGTTTACTAATTTTTCGACCCCTTGCTCATTATGTTCTGTAGTTAATGCAATTCTAATACGAGAAGTATTAGGTGGTACGGTAGGTGGCCTAATGGCAGATACTATTATATTTTTTTCAAAAAGCTGTTTTTTGAAATTCATCGTTATGTTTTCATCTTTTAAAATTACAGGTATTATATGAGTAGTTGAGTTTCCTATATCTAATTTTAGTTCTAGAAGGTGTTGTTTCAACATATCGCTTAAGTATAATAACTTTTCTCTTTTTTCTTGCATAATAGGTATCATCTTCCAAGCTTCAAAAGCGGCACCTATAGTCGATGGCGAAGGAGCAGTTGAATAAATAAATCCAGCTGCTCTATTAATTAGATATTCCTGTAGCACTTTACTACAAGCTATATACCCACCAGAACATCCAAGTGCCTTGCTAAAAGTGCCCATAATAATATGAGGTATATCACTCAAATCTAATATCGTAGATACTCCATACCCTCTTGGGCCAAATATACCAGTAGCATGAGCTTCATCTAAATATAAAAAAGCTTTATGCTTCTTAGCAAGAAGTGCTATTTTCTCTAAAGGTACAACATCGCCATCCATTCCAAAGACAGTTTCTGTGATGATGAATTTAGGCCTACTATCATCCTTATATTTTAATAATTTTTGTTCTAAAATTGTCATATCATTATGCTGATATCGAACCAACTCTACCTCACTTGCAAAAATTGCTTGATATAAACTTGAATGATTCAGCATATCAAAAAACACTATAGGTTTAGCACCTAAAACTTTTTTATCTAATAAAGCTACTAACGTACTGAAATTTGCTTGAAAGCCTGTACTAAAAATCAATGCAGCTTCTGTATTTTTATCCATAGCTATGCTATTTTCAAAAGCTTCAAATAGATCGTTATTTCCAGAAAGAATTCTTGAGCCAGTCGCACCTATACCGTAATTTTTTACTGCTTTTATGCTGGCTTCAATAATATCCGCATTATATTTAAGGCCTAGATAGTCATTTGTAGAAAAATTTAAACAATTCCCTTGATTTCCTTGACGACTATCTCCTAATCTGCGATATTTGCCTGCATTAGTTAATACAGATAAATATCTTTTATATAGTTCGTACATTTGAACTGATAAATTTTTTAATTGGAATGGTGTAAATGAGAAAAGAATGGACTTTAGAGAGTGCTAAAAGTATTTTTGAATTACCAGTAATGGAGCTGTTGTACAATGCTCAGACTATTCATAGGGAAAATTTTGATTCGAGTACTATACAAATTAGTACACTTTTAAGCATAAAAACTGGCAGTTGTCCAGAAAATTGTTCTTATTGCCCTCAATCAGCTCATTATAAAACTGGTTTAAAAAAAGAATCACTTTTAGATATCTCATCAGTCATTAGTGCAGCAATCAAAGCTAAAAATGCAGGAGCAACACGATTTTGCATGGGAGCAGCATGGCGCGGTCCAAAAAATGATGACCTAAAAATTGTTTGCGAGATGATAACTGAAATAAAAAAACTGGGTTTGGAAACTTGTGTAACTTTAGGATTATTAGATGATGAGCAATCTGAAGTACTTAAACAAGCAGGGCTTGACTTCTATAACCATAATATTGACTCTTCTCCCGAATTCTATAGCAAAATTATAACTACTAGAACATTTGAAGATAGACTTAAAACTTTAGAGTCAGTGAGAAAAGCAGGGCTAAAAGTTTGTTGTGGAGGGATTTTAGGCATGGGAGAAAGTAACGATGATCGTATTAATATGCTAATTTTATTAGCTAATTTAGACGAGCAACCAGAATCAGTTCCTATAAATAAGTTAATTAAAATTCCAGGAACTCCTCTAGAAAATAGTGAAGATATAGATCCATTTGATTTTATTCGCACTATTGCTTTAGCTCGTATTATGATGCCTAAATCTTACGTTAGATTATCTGCAGGACGTGAGCAAATGCCAGAAGAATTACAAGCACTAGCTTTTATGGCAGGAGCAAATTCTATCTTTTACGGGGAAAAATTATTAACAGCAGATAATCCTATACCTGAAAAAGATGATTTACTATTTCACCGACTAGGGATGAAAAAATTAAGATAAAATATATACCAAGAAGACTTTAGTAGTTGCTAGAAAAGTGAGTGGTAAGCGTCAGCGAAATTGCCAAAATTTGATAACGCAAATGTTGAATTATCAAAGGTATATTACTGAACATCAAACCAGTGTGTTGGGCCATAGAAGCAAACACCAGCATCGTTAGTAAAGATATCCCATTCATTATCTATATCGATGATAGGAATAGTATTGTTCTTAAAAAGTGGTTTAGCATTAATTTGTTGAACGACACTGCCATCTTGAGCTTCTCCTTCTTGATTAGTTCTACAACAACAGCACAACCAGCCGAATATTTTGGCTAATAAACCTGATTTATGGCATTTGTATAGACCAACTGCCAAGCCCACAACACCTGTGGCTACACTGATCCCCACAACCCAAGGAGTCCACCATTGACTTTGGGCTATTATTTCAATATCAACTTTACTTGAGCTACTAGTAATATCAGCATCATTGCCTACTATATATTTAAAGCTATCTTTATCAATACAGTTATAAGTATTATACTTAAATGCATTAGTGATTGGATATTGAGTATTTACTTGTATTTGCTCCTTATTACTATACAATTTACCACATATAGGTTCCTTAGTTATCTTAATCCACAACTCTTTTAGACTTTCATATTCTACACGAGCTTCATCTTCAAAGTCTACATCTTCATCCGCATCCTTCTTGACAGTGAGAGTAAAGTTGTGACTCACTGGAGGTTGGGTTATATGAATATTAACTTCACTTAATTGACTTAGTAAGTCATGGTTATTTTTTGCAGTATAAGTAAATTTATCCGAAAGCTTATCGCACTCTGCGGCTTTATACTGGAAATTACCATTAGCAAAGTATTCGATATCTTTCACCACCTTTTCTTTATCTTGATAGTACAGCCCACATTCTGGAACAGAGATGAATTTTATCTTAAGTAAATCTATAGGATCTTCTGGATCGCTTACTTTATCTTCATCTTTAAAACTAAAAGAATATTCCTTACTCTTATTAACTTTAAAATTAAATGATTTGCTTACGGGCGGTTGGGTTATATTGATGGTTACTATACTTACTGAGCTCTGACAATCGTAGATTACTGCAGCATATGCAAGCTTATCGTAAGCAATAGCGCAGCTTGCTGTCTTATATAGAAACTTCTCTGTAGTAGGGTAAAGTTTACCTGATTCTACTCTCTGCCTGTTGTGATCATACAATTCCCCACAATCTGGCACACTTATAATTACCACCTTGAGTTCTTCTGAAGCATCACCACTTATTTTACCACTAAAGTCAATGTCATAGGTACTACCTTTATTAACCCTAAAATCAAATGGCTGAGTTGCGGGAGAGTGGCCTACCTTGATGTTGACAATGCTTTCTGGGCTCTCTAAACCGTAGCTATTAACTGCAACATAGGAGAATGCCGCTTTATCCAAGGTACAGCCAGCTGTTTTATACAGAAAACTATCTATAGCAGGATAAGGCTGATCTGACTCTATCAGTTTGTCATTAGCGTATAACTCCCCACAATTAAGCCCATTCTTTATTATTACCTTGAGTTTTTCTACACTATCTTGTAAGTCACGTACATAATCTTTAAAACTTATGGGATGTTTATTACAAACACCAAAACTAAATGAATCACTTACCGGTGGCTGTGATACTTTGATGCTTACGAGAGCGGATAAGCTCATAATATCATGAGTATTAACTGCAACGTACTCAAAACTGTCATCAAGCTTATCGCATTTTGCAGTCTTATAGACCCACGAAGCAGTTGCCGGATAAGGAGTACCTTTTGTTATCAGGTTATCACCAATAAATAATTGACCACAAGTTGTATCACTTGTAATTGATATTCTTAATTGCTCAATTGTATCTTTTTTATCATGCGCGCTCTCACGAAAACTGATATTCTCATCCTCACCCTTTTTAACCCTGAAGTCAAAAGGATTAACATGACCTGACTTACCATATATTATATATGCTGCTCCTGCTCTCTCTCTTTCTAAAGGAGAGGCGCAATAGGCACCAACCATTACATCACTACCACCATCACCATTTATATCTACTGCTGATACTGAAACACCTAAGTGATCACCAGTAGTTGAACCATATATCTTAAAACCTTTACTAGTATCATTTAAATAATCTTCAATAGATGAAATATTATGCAATCCTCCTTTTCCCCCATATATTACATACGCTGCTCCTGCAGTTTTTCTCTCTAGAGGAGATGCGTAATAGGCACCAACCATTACATCACTACCACCATCACCGTTAATATCTACTGCTGATACTGAGCTACCAAAGACATCACCAGCAGTTGAACCATAAATCTTAAATCCTTTTGAGTTATCATTTAAATATTCTTCAACAGATGGAATATTTTGAATACCACCTTTTATCCCATAAATCACATATACCGCTCCTGCATTTTTTCTTTCTAAAGGCGATAATTCAGAAGCACCAACTATGATATCATTAATCCCATCTCCATTAACATCTCCTGCCTTCAATACTGGGAATCCGAAGACACCACCACCACTTGAACCATAGATTTTAAAGCCTTTTGTTGTATCATTTAAATATTCTTCAATAGAAGGGATGTTCGCAAGCCCTCCCTTTACTCCATATATCACATATGCCGCTCCCGCACTACCTCTTCCTAAAGGAGATGCAGTATAAGAACCAACTATAATGTCATGCCTACCATCACCATCTATATCTCCAGCTGATGATACTGAGATGCCGAACTGATCCTTAGCAGTTGAACCATAAATCTTAAAGCCTTTTATTGTATCATTTAAGTACTCTTCTATAGAATCAATATTGGGCAAAGCTCCTTTTTGCTTACTACCATATATAACATATGCTGCTCCAGCCTGACCTCTTCCTCCAGTAGATGTCAGAGGAGCGCCAATAATAATATCATCAATACCATCTCCATTAACATCTCCTATACCAGATACTGAATGGCCTAACCTATACTCAGCAATCGAACCATAAATCTTAAAGCCTTTTGAGTTATCATTTAAATATTCTTCGATAGATGGGATATTTTGTAGACCACCCTTCGCTCCATAGATCACATATGCTGCACCTGCAGCCTGCCTTTCTAACGGAGATGCAGTATAAGCACTCACCATAATATCATCAATACCGTCACCATTAATGTCTCCTGCTGAAGATACTGTGTTACCCAAGGAATCCCCAGTGGTTGATAACCCATAAATTTTAAACCCTTTAGTTGGATCGTTTAGATAATCTTCAATAGAAGAGATATCATGGAACTTTCCTTGACTATTTCCATATACCACATAAGCTGCTCCTGCTCTAAAAGCCTTAATTATAAGATCGTCAATACCATCGTTATTTATATCTCCTGCTGATGATATTGACCAACCAAACATACCACCAGCAGTTGACCCATAAATAAAACTCTCGTCATAGCCGCCAGTGTTGCGTTTGTCGTCAGCCCCAGCACTAACTATAGTACTAACCTGCTGCTCAAGTTTTATATTGTTTTTCATTGGTACTTTTGATTTTATGTCATTTTATATGTTATAACAGTAGCATATAACACAATTTATAGTCAAACGAAATTGCGATTATCACTCGCATAAGTTGTAACTTCCCTTATCCTTCCCTTCTTACCACCTACTTTACTTGATAAACAATTACACTAAGATTCTGTTGAAGTCTTAAAGGTAGATATGTACTAATCCTTAGATATAATAGTATAGTCACTATTATTACATAAGCATTTAGAATATTGTTTGCATTCTTTATATCTATTGTTAGTTAACAGCACTTTATCAATTGCAGATATATTACCTTGGTTATTATCGCTAATAGATTCATTACATAAATTTGATAAGCACTTTATATAAGCAGCATTAGCTCTAACCGTCGCTGCTCTTAAGTATAGTGAAGCACCATTACTATAAGCTAAGTCTTTATAATCTATGTCTAACTCTACTAAAGTTTCTGAATGCTCTGAAACAAATGATATAGGAACTATTATTAAAACTTTATTTTGCTTAGCAGCCTCTATTATCTCTTCTTCAGTCGAAGGCGTAAGCCAAGGTAACCTACCTACTTTGCTCTGATAACATATTTTATAAGTAATATTTTTAATATTACTTTTTTCTATAACTGCATTTGTAGTTTGAGTTATTTGCCACTGATATGGATCACCAAGCTTTATAAGATGTTTAGGTAAACTATGAGCAGAAAATAATACTATTATATCTTCTTTATTTTTACCAGTTTCAGCTAAAAATTCACAAGCTTTATCATAATTATAAAGCAATATTTCACTATATGCTTCAATAAATAGAGGATCATTATGATAACAACAAATTACTTTTGTTTGAACATCAAAATTATTTTTATGCGCTGCTTTAAACCAGGCATCAATTGAAGAATTGGTAGTAGTTGTTGAAAATTGAGGGTATAGAGGCAATAATATAACCTTATTTGGGGAAAAGCTTTTAACTTCTTTTAAAGTATCTTCTGTTAAAGGATCCCAATATCGCATAGCAATAAATACTTTAAAAATTTGGTTATTTTTATCAGTCGATTGTATTTCAGAGTTCAAAGCCTCTTCTAAAGCTTGAGCTTGTTCTTGAGTTTCAGCTAAAATAGTCGATCCCCCTCCCATTTTTTTATATATATCTTGGGCTTTTAAATGACGTTTCTTAGAAATATATCTAGCTAATAAATATCGTAATGGCTGAGGTAATTTAATTATTGCTTTATCATTAAACAAATTAAATAAGAATGGCTCTACATCGTTTAAATTTAATGGACCACCTAGGTTGAATAAAACTACAGCAATTTTACTTTTTTCATTAATCATTAATTTACCTTTAAAGGTTTATTTTTATTTGCTTATTATTTTTTGCTTCACTTAAATCTGCTTATCATTAAAAATCACATAGCTCCCCTTCAAACAGATAAAAAGTATTGCCTAATTTTTCTGGAATTACTTTGCATTTAGGTAATTTTTCAGTGAAATAATATTTGCCTATTTTATAAGCTGAAATTCCTATTGCTTTATACTTATAATGATTATTTATTTTTATTAATTCTTGAAAATGACCAAAATTAAAACACCCATATGAGCCTAATTTAGCACCAAGAAATTGAGGTGGGAAACCTCCAGCGGAATGAATAATTGTATCATTTATTATCTCTCTATTTTTAAGTTGTTCTATAATAAGAAACAACTCTTGTCCTATATCAAGATCTTGATCAATAAGAATATTTTCTGGCTTATCACCAGCCATAAAGTTAAAATAAGAAATATAATGAGGATGAGATGAGAAGCTACTAAATAAGTAAGTTATGACTAAAGCTGAAGTAATTAACTGTTGTTTTCTATAAAGTTTTTCCTTAAAATCGAGAGATCTACTTACTTTTACTATTGCATAAGCAGCATAAATAGATAACAGTGGAAATACAGGTAATATATGTCTTAACCCTATATTAATGTTGAATAAGGTACAAGCTAAGTACGTTAATGATATTGCTAACAATGGAAATAACTTTTTCCAATTGCGTTCTTCACCAAAGCTCTTTAATTGATATATAATACCGATTAAAGATAAGATCAGAAACGATATTGGAGTTTTAAATAAAGTTGCTACAGGAAAAAAATAAATAACTCCTTTATACTCCAAAACTTGATCAAAGATATATCCTGCAAACTTCAAACTGTTACGAATTGGTAATTCTGATATACCATTCCAAAATTGGCTAGCAGGAATATAAATATATTTCCCTATGTTCTGTATTTTATTAGCAACACTTACACTGATAGTTGATACAAGATTAACAAGATCATGCCATTCTCCTATAAATATATTATCAGGATCATTAATGCTTGATATTGAAAATCTATAAGTTGACCATACTATTATAAAATTAATTACAAATACTATAGCTACCGATTGTAACCAAACTTTGCTATATCCTCTAGATAATTTTTTCTCACTTAAATCTTTAGCTATAATCGCCGCAGCTGCGTAACAAGTAAAAAAATATATTCCTGAAAATTTGCTTATAGCTATAGTAGCAGTAGCTATTCCTAAAGCTACACTATGAATAAAATTAGGTTTTTCAAGCCATAATATGCCATAATAAGAAGCTAATATTAAACTAAATACACAAGCCATATCAGTTGTAGCCAAGCCAGCACTAGCTAATATTATTGGTAATGTAGTATAAAAAAAAACACTACAAGCAGCTATTGCTTCAGAAATAAAAATTTGTTTAGTTAAGAGAAATAAGAATAATGCTCCTAATATGAAAAATGGTAAATTAGCTAACCTAATTAATGCTGTACGATCAAAAGATTCACTAGCTCCATTTGAAAATATTAGGCTTTGACCAGCCTTGACTCTACCCAAACTATTTTGGTATAGGACTGGAAAAGTATTACCTTTGAGAGCATAACTTTTATAGAAATCTTTGCCTAATCTTTCTCCTTGTAAGTATAAAAGTAAACTTATGATAATGCGAGATAATGGTGGATGTAGAGCCTCCATATAGTAAGTATGATTTTCAAGCCACTCGAACCCAGTTGCTAAATGATGTAACTCATCACTTACCAAGGTATTGCTCTTGTAAGAGTGATGTATTCTAGCTATGGCTATGAGTACAAAAAAAACTGCTAAAAGCTTAAAAAAATTGTTACAGATAAATTGCTTGCTGAACATTAGTTAAAATACTTAAGCTATGTATGTAATAAATTAAGGTGATAACACTGAATAATATGATGATAGCTTAATAAAAGCCTTAATATGCTTTATGATTATAATAGAAACATGAAATTCGCTTCAAGTTTAAACTCTTTTTTTATCTTATATAAAATACTATAAAGGCATTTTTAAAAGCTCTTGATAAGCATTAACAAACTTATCTCTAACACTCACAACTTCTTGTAACGCTACTTCAGCTTCATTAACCGCAGACATTACTTCTATAATGCTTGCTTCTTGATTTATTGATTGATCAGTTTTCCTATCACCTTTACGTATGCTATTAACTTTCTTCTCTACAAAATTTTTCACAAAATTTGGAAAAGAGCTTTTACCTACAACATCTATTACATCACTACTACGTAAAACATTAAGTGGCTGCTTTACTATACTATCTTTATTAGCAGAGCTAAGTGACGGAGATTTTGAACTCGATATTACATCATTATCAGGTAATGTTTTACTTCCACTGTTAATAACGATTGTATCTTGAGGAACAATATCACCTGCAACTTTACTTATAGCTTTAGCAGTATTATTGATTTTGCGATATGCTTCTGCCGCACTAGAGTGATACTTTTCTATACTAGAATTTATTTTATTCATAATCTATAAGTAAGGTAAAATAAACACTTATTAATTTTGTAAAAACCATAGCTGTAAGCTGAATTAATAATTAAGTGTAAGAACAGTATTTTTCGTATCTTTTGCTTAATTATTTTATTTTAACAATAGTTTTGAAATGTTTTTTTATTATTAAGTGAATAAGCTAACAGAATATAATTAAGTGATCAATTAAATTTTTTATTAATCACATATATTTTATTTGTTTTTTCATCTAAAATTATTTAGTTTATTCTGGTAAATTACTTTATTTACATAAAATAATCTCAAGTGTTATGTAAAAAAAGTAATTTACATCTTTATGTATTTAAAAATTACTTTAAAAAATTTTAAGATGAATAATTATAAGTTAAATAAACTAGTTTGGACTGCATGCGTTACACCTTTTGATGCTTCAGGAGAGAATATTGATTACTTAAGCTTAGAGAATTTGCTTAAGATACAAGAAAAAGCAAATAATGGAATATTGATATGCGGTAGCACAGGTGAGAGTTTAGCTTTAAAAGATGAAGAACGATATCAACTAGTAAAATTCGCTACAAATTTAAACTTAAATGTACCAATTATGGTTGGAGTACCAAGTCATAACTTTTATCACGCGATAGAGTTTATAGAATTTTGTAATAATTTCCCAATCTCTGGCTATTTAATGAGTACTCCTATCTACTCTAAAGCAGGAATTATAGGGCAAACCCAATGGTTTAGTAAATTGATAGAAAAATCAAATTTTCCTGTAATGCTATACAATATACCATCAAGAGCAGGGAGTTCACTTTACCCAGAAACGATACAAAGACTTAGTCAAGAGAAAAAGTTATGGGCGATAAAAGAATCAAATAATAATACAAGTGCTATTCCCTTATATAAACAAGCTGCTTCTGATGTATTAATATTCTGTGGTGATGATAATATGATGCCACAAATGGCTGATGATGGAGCTTTTGGATTAGTATCAGTTGCTTCAAACGCTTGGCCTAATGCAGTGATAAAATATGTTGATAAATCGCTTAAAAATAGAAAGTTAGTAGAAAAAGTTTGGATTGAAAGTACCAATGCATTATTTAGCACTAGCAATCCTGTTCCTATAAAAGCTTTATTATATTATTTAGGGGTTATTAATCATCCTACAGTAAGGTTACCCCTAAGCTTACTTGATATTCCTTCAATAGAACAATTAAAATTAGCAAATTATTCTATTAAGGAATGGGAAATAAACAATTGAGTTGAGAAAAATTTTTTATTAGTTGTTTGAGAATGAACCTGAGAGAGCCTATATTAATAGGTGGTCAAAATGTTATCTTGATAATTTTTTATCCTAACCAGGAAATTTGAATAGGCAAATCTTAATATATCAAAAGTGATAGTGATTTTATAATTTTTATTACTTTCAGCTTTTTATTTTTATTCATCATTTACTAAAACTTCTCTTCTTCCTACATGGTTAGGGCTACTAACAACTCCATCTTTTTCCATTTTTTCTATCATCAATGCCGCTCTATTATAGCCAACTTTTAGACAACGTTGTAAATAACTAGTTGTTGCCCTTCGTTCTTTTATTACTATTGCTAATGCTTGTTGATATAGTTCATCATTATCATCATCTGTGTTAGCATAAATTTCGCTATTTGCCGGCTCATCATCATTTATATCGCTAGTTATATCATCAATATATTGAGGAGGACCTTGTTCTTTGAGAAAAGAAACTACATCCTCGACTTCCTTATCTGTAACAAATGGTCCGTGTACACGTTCTATCTTACCTCCAGGAATCATATAAAGCATATCTCCCATACCTAGTAGTTGTTCAGCCCCTTGTTCGCCAAGAATAGTTCTGCTATCGATTTTAGATGTTACCTGAAAGCTAATTCTAGTTGGAAAATTAGCTTTTATAACCCCTGTTATTACATCTACAGAAGGTCTTTGTGTTGCCATTATTAAGTGTATTCCTGCAGCCCTAGCCATCTGAGCTAGGCGCTGTATATATGCTTCTATATCTTTTCCTGCAACTAACATTAAATCAGCCATTTCATCAACTACTACTACTATATATGGTAACAATTCTTCTTTGATGTTTATTATTTCGAATATTGGTTTACCACTTGCTGCATCAAAACCTACTTGTACTTGTTTTTCAATAGGATTATTTCCTTCAATTGATTTAGAAACTAATTGATTATAACCATTAATATTTCTTACTCCTAATATTGACATAGCACGATATCGAGACTCCATTTCCTTTACCACCCACTTTAATGCAGCTATAGCTTTTTTAGGATTTGTTACCACAGGCGATAATAAATGAGGTATGCCATCATACACTGATAGCTCAAGCATTTTAGGATCTATGAGCATTAATTTACATTCTTTAGGCGTATGCTTATATAACAGAGAAAGTATCATAGTATTCACTGCCACTGATTTTCCTGATCCAGTAGTACCTGCAACTAACAAATGAGGCATTTTTGCTAAATCTGCTATTACAGCATTCCCACTAATATTTTTTCCTAGTATTAATGGTAATTGATAAGTTGCTTGTTGATAAGTATCAGACTCCAATAACTCTCTTAGATACACAATTTCTCTATAGCTATTAGGTAATTCTATACCTATAGCATTTTTACCAGGAATTACTGCTATACGGGCTGAAATCGCGCTCATAGAACGAGCTATATCATCTGCTAAGCCTATCACTCTAGAAGATTTTGTTCCTGCTGCTGGTTCAATTTCGTATAATGTTACTACAGGACCTGGGTGTATACCTACTACATCGCCACGTATTCCAAAATCCTGTAATACCTGGATTAATAATTCCGCAGTATCATTCAAGTATTCTGGAGTAAGGTTGTTTTTCAAAGAATTTAACGGGGCTTTACTAAGTATTTGGGTATCAGGTAATATAAAACTGTGATGACCTAAATTATCTGGAATATTTTTTGGGTTATTAAAAGAGCTGTTTAGGATATTAGTCAATTTATCTTTATTAGATGAATCAATGTTATCATTAATAGCAAATCGATTGTTGTTAACATCCTCGTTTTTTATATCATTAAAAATGTTATTTAAATGATCTTCCTCTTTAACTTTATATTTTAAGTTTTGATTTGTCTCCATTTGTTTTACTGGAGTGTTGAACGATGATTTCAAGCGTTCTTGGGATTTTTGCACTCTACTTTGTAAAGAATGCATAGTATTAATTATAGCATGTATTGGTTTAAAAAGTAGTGACTTATATTCACTTATTGATATTCCTAAGCAAAAAATAATAGTTATTAATGAAGTCAGACTTGAGGCTATCATTACCCGCTTAATACCAAATTCTATTGCGAATTCACTTTCTAAATAATAGCCGACAAATCCACCAATATTCCATGTATCATAATGTAAAATATTTTCTTCATTAGCATTTAAACTAGCTAAAAATACCGCTAATGATAGCGTTGCTAAAGGTAAAATACTCACTCTTAATAGTAATAACTTGGACTCTAAGTTACTCAATACTTTAATGCTAGTAATGATTATAAATACTATAAATAAACATGATGATAAACCTAATGACTGTATTATTGGATCAGCTATATAAGAACCATAATCTCCAGTGATATTATCTGAATCATGATTTAAAATTTGTAACATCGAAGGATCATTAGGAGAATAGCTCAACAAAGCTAAACTAATGAATATAGCAAATACTAACGATATTATAGCTAAAGTTTTTTTTATTGGCACTATGCTGATCTTCATCTATATCTTTAAAAAAAGTATTAATATTTTTGTATAGTTTTGTTTATTTAAAAAATTTATATATTTCATCGTAAATGAAGAGTTACAAGGAGTGAAGTATATAATGATACATTTAATGAAATAAAATAACTAATTATATATGTCAACTAACTCAGCATTAATAATATATATAGCAGTAATATCTGTTTCTTACTTAGTAGGAAGTATACCATTTGGTGTTATATTAGCTAAAATTTTTAAATTAGGCAACTTGCGTCAGCAAGGTTCTGGTAATATTGGTGCAACTAATGTTGCTAGGATAGGAGGAAAGAAATTAGGGATTTTAGCCGTTATATTAGATTCTGGCAAAGTTTGGTTGCCTATACTTATAGCTAACTTATATAATTTCCCTCAATTTGAACTTACTTTAGTAGTTTTATCAGCAGTTATAGGGCATATGTTTCCATTATGGCTGTCTTTTAAAGGAGGGAAGGGGGTCGCTACCACTATTGGCGGCTTAATAGGGCTTAATGTTTTACTAGCTTTTGTTTTTATAATTACCTGGGTTGCAGTTTTTATTTTATCACGTTTATCTTCGCTAGCTTCAATGATTGCCGTTATTTTGACTGCAATTATTTCTTATTATGTTTTACCATTTAATGATTCAATAATATTAAATATCTTAGCTATTCTGATTTTGTATAAACATAAAGATAATATTTTACGTTTGTTTCAAGGGAAAGAAAAAAAGTTAATACTTTAAATACTTTAATTACTAAAGTTATGCTAGAATACCATTCTATTCATGCTTCAAAAATAAGACAATTCTAGAATCGTTGGAATATTCTTTATTTATTTACGTCTGATCTAGCTTAATCTTTTCAAATAATATTTATGCAATTGATAGCTTTAGTAAGAAGTATTTTCATAATAGCATCGATTTTATTCTTAATTCATTCAAATAATGTTTATGCTACTTCTCAAAAACATAAATTAGTAGAAAGCTCAGATAAACAAAAATCACAAAAAAATTTAGAGCAGGAGAAGCTTTTAAGTATTTCATCTAAGCAAATACTTTTTATCAAAAATATTAAAAGCTCATCTATAAATCAAATAATCGCTAATAGTGCTGATTTTAGTAATCAAAAGGAAGAAATAAAATCTATAGCTCTATTGATAAAATTAATCACTAATAAAGATAGCTTAGATTTAAACAAAATTAACTTATATAGTCAAAACTATCCGTGGCTAAGATATATATTCAATCATGATATAACAGTTAAGATTAATAGCAAAGTTCCTGTTAAAGATATATACGAGTGGTTTCATACCATTAGAGAACCTAATATCAATATTAAGAGTGAAGAAGAATTTGAATTACCAGCTTATTTCAAAAATAATAAAAATGAATTATTTTATTATCATTCTTTAATACAACTAGCTAATAAGAGTTATTCCAATAATAAATTAATTAAGTTGAAAAAATTATTATTAGCTAAGTGGGAAATTACCGCTCTTTCATCTGAGGATGAAAAATACTTTATACAGCAATATAAATTTACCAAAGAATCTATAAGGTTAAAGATAATACATTTATTATGGTCTGGTAAATATAAGTTAGCAGAAGCATTACTTAGTTATTTGCCTAGTAAAGAAGCTAAATTTATTAGTGAACAAATTAGATTATTACAAACTCAAGGAAAGATTTGTTATTTATTAAATAAAAAGTCGGATATGAATTCCTCTGCCTTAGATAGTGATTTGCTAAGGTTTTCATGTGTAAAGAGATTATTAAGTGATAATCAATATGAAAAGGCTATAGATTATTTAGTGTCTTATGAAAAACCTAAAAAACATCTAGATAATTGGTGGAATGTTGCGGTTTTATCTATACGTTACGCATTGAAATCTAAGGAGTTTAATAAAGCTTATATTATAGCTAATAAATATGCTCCTAATTTAAAGACATCGCATAATAATTTTGTAGAATCACAATGGCTTGCAGGGTTTATTGCTTTCAAATTCCTAAAGCAACCTAGAAAAGCTATCAATCATTTTTATTCTATGTATATTAATGCTAAATTCTCTGGATCTAAGTCTCAAGCAGCTTATTGGTTGGCTAGGGCTTGTGAAAATATTGGTGAAGTTGTTAAGCAAAAACAATGGCTAGAAGCTGCTGTAAGCTACCCTAGCAATTTTTATAGTTATTTAGCTTTACATCATTCTAAATCTAAGTTCAAAAGTAATGAATTATTTAACAGCAGCTCTGTTAAGAAAGGGAAACAGAAAATAAATTATTCCATAGCTCACGTAGCATGGTTAGCTAGTTTATTACATAAAGCTGGGTATGATAATTTCGCTGATAAAGCGATAGAATACCTTGCTAAAGCTGAATTAACTATAACATCTGCGGATAATCTAATAAATTACTTTAACCAACAAAATAATGTTAGTTTAGGAGTAAATTTTTCTCGTCTATATACTAATTACGGATACTCTTGTTTGAAAAAAGGATACCCGTATAATATTAATATACCAGCTAATGCTTCGCATGATAAAGCATTCTACTTAGCAATAATGAGGCAAGAAAGTTCATTCAACCCTACTGCAATAAGTAGTGCTGGTGCCTTTGGATTGATGCAGCTCATGCCTGGCACTGCTGCGGATATGGCAAAAAAAACTGGCTTACAAAAAGATGATTTTTATAAAAGCTCAGCTGCTAATGTTACTAAAGGAGTAGCATATATCGACTGGTTGATGCAGAGATTGGGGCATCATGTTCTCGCTATTGCTAGTTATAATGCTGGCGAAGGTAATGTAAATAATTGGACTAAAACATATGGGACTTCTAAAAATTTTAATAAAATTGATGATATAGTTACTTGGATAGAGTTGATACCATTTGGAGAAACTAGATTATATGTTAAAAAAGTTATTGAGAATACTTGGAACTATCAGTTATTATTGACTGGTAGATACGAAATTGAAGATTACTTAGGTGACAATAATAAGTGAAGAAAAGTGAAGAAGAAAAAGCTATATATCGATTTGTTGAATTATAGCCTTGGAGTTAGCAGGAATAGCTACCAAGCTAATCTCTAATAATTCTACTTCACTAATATAGCGAATGTTGTTGTAATCATTATAGTAACTATTCTTTACTTGAAAGCCTATACTCAATCCACTAACTATTCTGTGCTTTATTAAATCTATAATTTCATTGCCTAAATTTAATGAAATATCAACCTTTGCCGTGACATATAATCCATATTCATCTTCTGTTAAACTTTCTATAAATCCTATTAATTGATCTATATTGTGCTCCCATAGCAAATCTATTTGCCAGTTATGGTAGTTAATATAATCATTTCTCTTTTTTAATAATGTTTCTTTAAAACTACCTGGTAATATTACATCGTTATTAGCATCGATTGTATTGAATACGCTTGCGTATCCGCCAAATGCATAATAATGGCTTTTTAGTGGTTTTTGATTAAAGTAAAAAAATTTATCATGCCTTAATAAAGCTGAGTGATAAAGACTCATAGTATCTTACTCCATATATTATATCTGATGAAGTAATTATGAAATATTACTTAGTAAATAGGAAGTAAGGAAAGCTATTAAATTAATAATAATATGCTTTATATGCTTCTTATAAATAGAGATTCAGCTGGTTGCTAGCTACTTATGCGTTATATTGCTATGTATCACTTTAGTTCTCATCTTTAATCAATTCAGAGTTGTTTTTATTGTGAATTTCAAACGTAAAAATTGAAAGATATTTTTGATTTGTAATAAGTGTAGTCAAATTATCACATTCATTTAGATTGTTATTGCTTTTATTCAAAATACAATAGTAATAAAATTTTTATTACGTAGGGTGTGGTGAATTAGTTGTAAAAAAAAAGTCTTACAATTCTATACTCTATATTTTTGGTAAAATAAAAAATGAATAAAAAATTATTATCTTTGTTAACTTTCGCTTCAATCAGCTTAAGTTTAACTAACTCAGCTTCAGCTGTTGAACCTAATAAATTATACTTCAAGGCCTTCGGTGGTTATAGCATTGGTTCTAAGCCAAAAACGTCTGCGAATGGAAGTGAAGGTGTTGTCCAAGACAATATGAAAAATTTTTCAGGTGCTGTTGGTGGAGCTGGCTTAGGTTATAACTTAAGTGATGCTTTTAGAACTGATCTTACTGTTGATTTTAATAAATTAAGCAGCAGTTTAAAAGATGACAAAGAAGCGCTTAAGATGAAAAAAGACTCAATCACTGCTTTATTAAATTTATATTTTGATTTTAATAATGATTCTGCTTTTACTCCATATGTTACTGGCGGTATAGGAATGCAGAATTTAAAAGCTACTATTTCTCCTAAATTAGCAGAAGGAGTAAAACTTTATTCTCTAGATAAAGATGGTAAACCTAACATTGCAGGTGGTGAATTAAAAGAAATAACCAGCAAAAGACAAAATAAATTTACTTTTCAAGTTGGTGCTGGTGTAGCTTATAAAGCTGCTGAGAATATGTATATTGATCTTTCTTACAGATTATCAAGATCTGATTCTGTGAAATTAGATAATTATGCTAATGTTATTCCAGTTGCTGGAGCATCTCCAGAAACTAAAATTTTTAAAGACAATTCTATAAAAGCTGCGCTTCAACACGCGATTCTTTTAGGAATAAGATTTAATTTCTAATACACTCTGTATTGTTTTGTTTATCTAAAATTGTTACTAAAAGCTTAGCTATCAGTTAGGCTTTTAGTCAATTCATTTACTCTAGTAAATAACTTTCTAAACTAGCTTTGATATAAAAAAGTATTTTTGATAGTTATTTCACTTTTCTCTTTATTATTTTCTTAAAATTTTGTTTTATAACTTCTATCTGCTTTTAAAGCATGATAAAAGTTGTGTTGCTTAATTGCAACTTTAGTTGTTTTTGATTAGTGATTAGTCAATGTTTTATTTTACTTTGCTGTTCTAAGCAAATATACATATATGATATAGTTTATTAATAACAATTACATACACAAATACAAAAATGAATAAAAAATTAATAGCATTATTGCTAAGCACTGCAGCAGCTAGCGTTATGATAAGTAGTAGTGCTTCAGCTGTTGAGCCATGTAAGTTCTATTTTAAAGCTTATGGAGGCTATAGCATTGGAAATAAGCCTACAGTAGAAAAAACAGTAAAACCTTTTTTACCTGATGAAAAAAGTGG
>CAYLWW010000013.1:0-23488 GCA_964387585.1 uncultured Candidatus Midichloriaceae bacterium | reverse complement strand
TGCCCATGTTTTAAAGTTGGCACAAGAAAGTGTTGGATCCAAAAATTAAACAGTTTTGTATTGCAAGTTATTTGAAAACAAGCAGGTGCAAGTATATTATAAGCACATTTGCTTTATGAATTCTGCTCGCCTATTTTGGTTCCTTTCTTTATAATGCGGGATCTTTTTTTTTCGACTAACTATAAGCCTTTGGAGAGCCATACTAATAGACTGAATACGAACTCCAAAAAATTTAGCATGTTCTGATAACAAAGCATCAGGATTATTACTTACTCTAGTTTTAAGTATTTCAGGGGAGATCTTTCTATGTGTTCTATTAAGTGGATGCCAATCTAAGTTTCCGCTTTCTCCTTTTAACTTAAGCCAATTATAAATAGTAGAACAGCAAATAGCGAAGGAATCGATAGGGAGAGATTTTGCTGCCTCCTACCTCTATAAATCTTAGGACTTTTTTACGTAAATTTAATGAATATAACATTCCTTATTTATATCAATTATCCATATCAATTTCAACTAGAATGACTATAACTGAATATTAAAAGCACTAATAAAAGTATAAATACTTTAACATAGCGCTTTTAATATCAAATTATTTTATAAAGAAATTGAACTTAAAGAAGAATCTATTATATTTTGATTAAATGATTCGTCAAATAAATCAGCCTTTATATCATATTCAGCCAAACGACTAACATCTGCTATTATTTTTACAGCTTCTAGTGCTCTAACTACATTGTTTCCAGTATAGATTGTAAAAGCCGTTTCAGAAACATAAGCTACACTATTAGTAATTTTAGTTATGATATTATCTTCAGTTAAAAAGTATGACGATAAAGTTGAAACAATTTTTATTCCTACATAAGCGCTGATCAAAGGGGAGCCAACACCTAATGCTGCAGATAAAACAATTGAAGCAGCTTCTTTCAACCCTATTCCTAAAATATTTGAACTTGAATCAGGAATCATGTTCAAGCTTTTTGCGGTAAGTGAAGAAAAATTACTTGAAGCATAAGCCATGCCTAAGCTTGCTACGCCCATTGCTCCCATTTTTATATAATTGCTTGTTTCACTATTAACATAATTACTAGTACCATAACCAGTTAATTTATCAAAAAGGTAAGATATATCATTAGTACGTTCAATGAATTTCATAGCAGTATACGAGTGGTCGTATAAGGCATTATTAAAATCAATCTTACTTTTTTCTTCATTTAACTTATTAATCTTATTATTAACAAATTCTAATTCGTCTTTTAAAACTTCTTCATTAACTAATAAATTTTCTTCTAAATAGTCTGAAATTGGTATTTTTCTTTCAAAATCACCTACTCCACTTTCTGATACTTGCTCTACTAACTTTCCATTATCCATTTCAAATTTAAGATGCGATAAATCATCAATACGCTCTTCTATAAAGTCTTTGTATTCATAATAAAACTCATCAGAAGGATTATAAGTTACTTGTGATTTAATTATTTCTAATTGATTATTTTTTTCATTTAATTTGTTAGCATTGAATATATTAACTATGCTATTCAATACATTAAAATTGTTATTCATTAAGTTACTGCTTGTCATACGAAACCTACCTAATAAATGTTATACCATCTGAAGTGGTGTAACGGATGATAACCGCTACTTATAATAGAATAGCATTCATTAATTAAATTTACTATTTTTTATTAAAAAAACATTTTTTCATAAAAAACGAATTTTTAAAGCTTTAATACTTAATACTAACTGTTAAATATGATTTATCTAATCAATTGAAGAAATGTTATAAAATCCTTAAATATACTGAATAAACTTTATTAAAGCTGCTATTTAAAAAATAATGATAAAAAAATCAAATAGTACTCAGTATTTTGATAATCTTAATATGTTATACTAAAGTAGGTATAGTTTATTCGTAACATGTAGCTAAATTTGCTAATCTTACTATAAGCTCATTGATTTTAGCTATTGGGTTATGAATTAATTTAATTTTCATTCCTGGAGAATTGAGATTATCACTTGATTCTTTACGTGGGTTAAAACGTATTAGGCTTGCTGCTGGTTCTCCTCCTATAGAGTAAATTAATTCTTCTGCAGGGTAGCGGTTGTTTAAATCATAGTTTTCACTACTTAGAACTGTAGGTATTCCCTCTTGTATCATTACTGTGCTGTTTATAACTCCATGCTTTATTTTATTAATACTTTGTCTCGTTCTCTTATTTAGATTAAGAATTTGTTCTGGGTTATATACTTTTGTTATTCCTAAGCCATAAGTACCATTATCAGATTTGACAAAAACATAGGGCTTATCATTTATCTGATATTCTTGATATTTAACTCTTATTTTATTAATTAATTCATCAACTTGTTTAGCAATATGTTCTAAGCCAACTTTTTCTATAAAATTAATATTAGTAGATCTTTTTATAAATGTTGATATTAGCCATGGATCAAATTGAAAGTCCTTAGCTAAACTTTCTACTAAAATATTATATTTTTCAAAATGTTGATACTTGCTACGATTATACCAACCGTACTTAGTATCTGGTATTATATTTTGGTCTATTTCAATCAATAGTTCAGACACTCCTTGAGTGAGATCAGTATTTAATATAATTAAATCAGGTAAAAAACCACTAACTGTTTCTAATTTTCTATCTGTTTTAATTAATTTTTCTATTATCAATTGCTCATTATTAACATCCAAAGCCACTGTCCCATCTTGATAATCTAAATCATCATGGTTTAGCATACCTACTTTTACTTCATAATTAGCATTTTCTAAAATTTCTTTTAAACTCTTAACATTAGAAAGGTAATAGCTATTTCTGGTAAGTGATTCTGCTATTAATAAAATTTTTTTTGTTTTAGCTAGTTTTGGATGTTTTGATAAATACTTTGCTATTAAATTTGAGCACCGGTTTGTTAATTCAGGATCAATAGTGATATTGTTAAATCCTGCTGGAAATAAATTAGTATCTACTGGAGCAATCTTAAAGTGTGATTCTCTTAAATCAATTGAACTATAAAATGGTAATGTAACACTAGATTTAAATTGATCATTTAGCCAAATGTTAATTTGTGGCCAATTTTTTTCTACTTTATTTGTTAATGTCTTTAATTCTGAGTTTATAACAGTGAACACTTATACCTCGAATTATACAATTTGAATTATTCTATACTAATCTAAATTATAGACCATGGCATTACTAGCTTTTTACAAGCATTTTGCATAAGGCATAATATAATGACTCATAACAAGAACTATATCTTAATTCAAACTAATGAGATAAAGTTTATGGTGGAGAGAGCAGGATTCGAACCTGCGAACGCACTACACGGGCAGATTTACAGTCTGCTGCTTTTGGCCACTCAGCAATCTCTCCATAAAGATTTTGGTATTATGTATTTAAACTTATAACTAAACAACATAACAGAGTAAGTTATCCATATTATTTAATAAAAGGCAAGTATTTTTTGACTAAAAATCTAATATAGTTTTGTTAATTTTATACTAGTTGGTTAATATATTTCATTTAAATTATCGCTATTATCCCTTATTTTATCTGTATTTTTTGGTGTTATATTGGTATTATTATCCTCATCCGTTTCAAGAAGATCAATATTAGATAGGATATCTTCTAATTCTTGTTTAGAATTATCAGCAACTTCTTCAATTTTAGGTTTTGAGCTAAAGGAGTGCTCATAATCATCTGTTTTATCATTTATAGCGGTTATTGAGATGCTTTCTGGAACCCTAGCCAGTTCATTATTATCAAGTTTTTTAGTAGCTTTTTCCATAAAATCAATAAATATTGGAAGTGCTACTCTGGAGCCGTTTTCTTTTGCCCCTAAGCTACGTGGAGTATCAAACCCTACATATACCCCTACGGTAAAATCAGTAGAGAATCCTATAAACCAAGCATCAAAAGTATCATTAGTAGTACCTGTTTTGCCAGCAATATTTTTACCTATAACTTTTGCTCTAGTCGCAGTTCCATGATCTACTACCTCTTGTAGTAGTGAGATCATTTTATTATTATGATTATGCTTAATTGCTCTTTCGCGCAAATAGCTCACTTTAGGTAAAACTTCTACTTCTTCATTTATATTTCTAGCCCAATTATTACACCCCTGACATACTATACTATCATCATATTTAATTAAATTACCTCTTCTATCATAAATACTTTCTATTAATTTAGGAGTAGTTACATACCCACCACTAGCTATTATATTATAAGCATTAGTAATATCAAATAAGGTAGTTTCAAAGGCTCCTAACGCCATAGCATAGTTGGCATATTTAGGCTTACCATTATATATGCCTAAACGCTTTGCTAATTGGAATACTTTATCTATACCTAAGTCCATAAGCAATCTGATAGTAGGTATATTAAGAGATTTAGTGAAAGCCTCAGCTAAAGTAACTTCACCTGCAAAATTGTTTTTATAATTTTTAGGTGTCCATAATGGCATTCCTGGACCTTGTTTTATTGATATAGGTGCATCAAGAAGTATATCATCAGATGAAAATCCCGATTCTAATGCGCTAAGATATACAAATGTTTTAAAAGTAGAGCCAGGTTGACGTTTAGCTTGTATAGCTCGATTAAAGTAACTACTATTGAAGTCATATCCACCTACTAGTGCTAAAACTTTACCAGTATAAGGCTGCATTACAACCATAGCACCATTAACAGAAGGTATTTGCTCAAGACTGTAGTATTTATCGCTTTTGTAATGGCTTACTAATATAACATCGCCTTCCTTTAATACCTCTGATATCGTTTTTATAGGTGGACCTAATTGTTGATTATTTAGAGATTTTCTAGCCCAACTTAGTTTTTCAAAAGGTATATATCCTATATGGCCATTGAGAAACTCTATTTCAGCTTCTTTAGTTTTGACTTTTATTACCACAGCTAAATCATATCCCATTGGATCGCTAGGTTTAGCGAATTCCCTAAACTCTTTTCTCCATTCAGATTTTTTAATATCGATATTAGCTAGTGCTCCTCGCCATCCGTGATTACGATCATAAGCGATTAGACCTCGACGAAATGATTGATCAGCTAGCTTTTGTAAATTTTCATCAAGATTAATATTAACTACTAAGCCTTTAGTATATAAAGCTTTTTCACCTAATTCATCTAAAAGTTGTTTTCTTACAGATTCAGAATAAAAACTATCACCTATACTTAATACGTTATTTGGTTTTTGTAAATTTATGGGTTTTGCAATATTTTTTTTCGCTTCGTCAGTAGAAATGAAATCTTCTTCAGTCATTCTTTCTATTACCCAATCTCTTCTAGCTTTAGCCTTTTCATAATGTTTAAAAGGATTTAAATTACTTGGTGCTTTAGGTAGAGCAGCAAGCATTGCCACCTCAGCTATATCAAGTTCATTTAGTTCTTTATTAAAATAATTATGAGCTGCTGCTGCTATACCAAAAGAGTTATTACCTAAAAATATTTGATTTAAATATAGCTCTAATATTCTCTCTTTTGAATAAGCTTTATTTATACGATATGCTAGTACCGCTTCTTTTACCTTACGACTTAAAGTGCGCTCACTAGTAAGTAAAAAGCCCTTTACTACTTGCTGAGTAATGGTTGAACCTCCCGTAGCTCTTTTACCATCATTAATAAGACTTACTAAATTATATGCGCTAGCTCTAATTATGCTTATAGGATCAATTCCTTGATGTTGAAAAAAATTCTTGTCTTCAGCAGCTAAAAAAGAATTTATTACTAGCTTTGGAATTTCTTCAAACGGAGTAAAAATTCTGCGTTCATTAGCATATTCTGCTACTACATTACCACGACTAGTATATAACCTAGTAATAGTAGGGGGATCATATTCTGCTAATTGCTCATAATCAGGTAAGTCTTCCGTTAGAGATAAAAATACTAGTGAACCACCAATTAAACCTAGTACAAATAATCCAGCCAATATAGAAAAGATCGACAAGAAGCGTTTAGTAAATAGATTGATAACGGTTTTTATTAAGTTAGTAATATTCATGTCATAGCTAGATAAAAAACTAAAAAGTGCTATACTTAATAGCTAATATTTTAATAAAGTAGTATTGATTATCTTTTTTTAATGATTTTTTTAATAGCATTTTGTTAAGCAGTAAATGCCTATAGCTAAATTCAATAGATAATATTAAATAAAAATTTTAAATAATTATTAACAACTTTATTTCTTTTAGTAATATACTACAGCATAACTAACAATAGTTAATTAATTTTATATGCTTAAAAAGCACGATCATATATTTACCAATTTAAATGGACAATTGGGAATAAGCCTAACAGATGCAAAAAATAGAGGAGACTGGGATAATACCAAAAGTATTTTATCTAATTCTTCTGATTACTTGATAGAGGAGGTGAAAAAATCTGGTTTGCGGGGAAGAGGTGGCGCTGGATTTTCAACGGGTGTTAAATGGTCATTTATGCCTAAATCTCCTGATTTAAATAAACCTTCTTATTTAGTAATTAATGCTGATGAAAGCGAACCAGGAACATGTAAGGATCGCGATATAATTCGTTATGAGCCTCATAAAGTTATAGAAGGCGCATTGATATCAGCATTTGCTATACATGCTCACCAGGCTTATATATATATAAGAGGCGAATATTATTCTGAAGCAGTTGTTTTACAGCAAGCTATAAATGAAGCTTATGAAAATGGTCTCATTGGCGATAATGCATGTGGTTCAGGTTATAAATTTGATATATCTATACATCGTGGAGCTGGAGCTTATATATGCGGTGAAGAAACGGCATTACTTAATAGTTTAGAAGGAAGGAAGGGGATGCCAAGGTTAAAACCACCAGCTTTCCCGGCGGTAGTAGGGTTGTATGGTTACCCAACTGTAGTTAATAACGTTGAAACTATTGCTGTAATACCAACTATAATGCGACGTGGCTCTAATTGGTTTGCTAGCATAGGGAAACCAAACAATGCTGGAACTAAAGTATTCTGCATCTCCGGGCATGTTAATAAGCCGTGTAATGTAGAAGAGGCCATGTCAATTCCTTTACGCGAACTCATAGAAAAACATGCCGGAGGTGTTAGAGGGGGATGGGATAATTTACTGGCCGTTATTCCAGGTGGTTCTTCAGTACCGCTAATACCTAAAGATATATGTGATGAAGTGTTAATGGATTTTGATAGTTTAAGGGCTGCTCAAACTGCTTTAGGCACAGCTGGAGTTATAGTGATGGATAAGTCGACAGATATTATAGATGCTATAGCTAGGTTATCACATTTCTATATGCATGAATCCTGTGGGCAATGCACTCCATGCCGTGAAGGTACTGGCTGGATGTACAGAATTATGTCAAGAATGGTTCAGGGTAATGCTGAAATAAAAGAGATAGATTCTTTACTTGAAATAACGAAACAAATTGAAGGGCATACAATATGCGCATTAGGAGATGCAGCAGCTTGGCCTATACAAGGTTTGATTAGACATTTTCGTAAAGAAGTTGAAGATCGTATCAATAAAACCAATAAATTTTTATAATCTCTTTATCTGATTTAGATTGGAATGAATAGTTATAAGGGCACTATGGAGCTAATTGTATAAAAATCGTATATTAGTTACCAGTAATGCACCAAGTATTTATTATAGATATACAACTAGAGCATTCCAATTTAGAAATTAAGAGAGAAATTCAATTAATATATGAGTAGGCAAGGTGTGATATTACCTAGTTGAAATGCTTTAGCTGTACTTTAGTTAACTGTTATAAATCTGCCGTATATAAAATATCAGTGGAATTTAGATCAATTTCTGTATTAAGGAAGTTACTATATATATCGTTAAACTTACCACTTATATATCCCTTATCAAAATCAGCAGTTAGGCTTATAATCGTTAATCCTTTTGTTATAGCATTACCAGTGGTTAAACCCACAACTGTTTCAGCTATATAGCTAGCAGCTTCAATACTCTCGCTTATATAGTTTTCACCCCCTAACAGATAATCAGCTCCAGCGGATGCAGCTTGAGCGAATAGATAAGCTCCAGCGATATAAGGATTAGCGCTCATAAATAATGGTAAAGCAGTTACTAACGCTTTGATTCCTAGATCTATATAAACATTATCATCTACATAATTTTTTATATATGGTACCCCAGTTTTTAAAGCAGCATCAACAGCTTGAAGTGGGTTTTTACATAAAAATCCTGTAGTTGCACCAGATAAAAGGGCTAAAGAAGTTTTTATACTGTAAGTCAATGATGGATCGATGTTTATATAATCACTCATATTATGCCCTGTATTTTGCCTAAAACACTCATTTATCATATAGCCTACGTCATCTAATCGATCAATGAACTTACTCACTGTATATGCTGCCTCACATGTTTTAGCATTACTAAGCTTTTTGCTTAAGTCATATTCTTTTGCATCGTTCGTTAGCTTTTGCTTCTTATATTGATTATATATTTCCTCACTATTAGCCATATTATCAGCGTTTATTTCCAGTTCTGATAGCAAAATATTTGTCACTTTTTCTATATTGGGGTCAAGATCTACAGCAAGCTCATCTGCTACAGCAAGCTCATCTGCTTCAGACATTTGATAAAATTGATTAAGCATTATTTGATCATATTTATCCATTTCAGAGATTAGATGAAATTTATTTTGCATTACTAATTCAAGCTCTATTTCTAATAATGTTGTATCAATAGTAACTTTATTTGTTTCTATTGCTGTTAATATTGAATAATATTGCTCTAAGAGAGCGCTAGTTTTTTTTTGATCAGACATGTTTTTGCTATTTAAATTTAAATTTTACCATATATAGCTAGCTTTTTAGCGATTTTATTTTTAGATGCCTAGTAAATTCATCTATTGAGCAAGCAATAACATGAATTGCAAAGAGCAGCAACTAACTTTAGCAAAAAAGTCTATTAATTTAGAAAATGACTTCAATAAAAACACTGTTTTTTTAAAAAACATCAAAAACACACATATACTCGATTTATATCGTATTGTAAAAACAACTCTATAAACTCTATAGTAATTTAGCTTCTAATCCCTTCAATTTCTCATTACGTCTATGACTTTTTTTTAGGGCAATAATCTTCTTCTGCAATAGGGGTATTTATGGCTCCGTTAATAAATAATTTATACAATTTAGCAATATTAAGAATGATGAAACTAAGAAAGACATGATCTATTTTCCCCAGTTCGGGATAAGAAAGGAAATTATATCTAAGGAAGAATTGTGTAGAGTATGATGTTGAGTTAAAAAGAGTTCTATAAAGAACAAATAAATAACTCAACATGAAGAAAGATATCACAAAATTATTTTGTATAATAGATGATTTTTGTAAGTTGTACGAAAAATACAATACTGCCTTCAGGTAATATGATTAGAGATAGGCATAGTAAGATGGGATTGAGTGAAATGTTAACAATAATGATAATGTATCATTAATCACATGTAACGAATTTTAAATATTTTTACATTATAACAATAAGGCATGTATAGCCTATAACATATAGTTAGTGATTTTTTGCAATGTAAAGTAAACAGCATCAAAAAATATCTCAAAATCATTTACGGTTTTCCTTATCTCGTTTTTTATCTTAAACCAATAATGCTATATTGGATTTAAATCAGGAGCGAATAAGTTGGTAAAAATAAAATGTTGCAGCCAACAGACTCTATCAATTCTTTTACTTTAGAATTTTTGTGAAAGTAGAATTTTTGTGAAAGTTAATATTATCCATAATAACAGTTTGTCTTGGTTTTAATTCTTTTCTTTAGTCAACATATTATCTAAGTAAGCTTCAAAAACATCTTTATTGCAATTACCTGCTTTATCACAATTTGCTTCTAAGAATTTTTTAAATTCATCTATATCTTTGATCTTCTTATCTGGGACTTTTTGATAACCAGTCTTTGCCTTTACATCTCTCTGTGTTTTTCTTGAGCAATTTCTAATCAAAAATTACTTTCCTACTAATATTAAATACTTTACTTGCTTCTTCTATTCTCTTTCCTGACCTATATAATGTATCACTTTTATTCTTAAATCATATGAATATGGATATGGCATTCTTATATCTTTTTAAGCAACAAATATCTTCTAATATCACTAACTATATGTTGTATGCTATAGCTTCATTATTTTCTTTCGAAATTGTATTGGATAGGTAATTATTTTTATTTTTCTTTAATGACTTATTACTTCCAAAGTTACTGCCTTTTTACAACACTTTAGCTATATTAGTTTTTTGATGAATCTATAATAATGTATCCGCTATCTTACTTCTGATTTCTGAGAAAGAAATTATATTTTTGATTTCTCCATTAAGGAATATGCATTGTAGCATGCCTTGAGCTTCTTGCTTCTCACTTTGTTCATCATATAATATTAAAGAATCACCATTTTTTTCCACCCTAAGTAATCCTTTAGCTGATTTTTTAAAATCAGGTCCGGTAACTGGTGATTTAAAAATACTTCTTCTTTCATTGTTTACAACACCACTTGTAGCTTTCATTGCTAAGCCAAAATCATCTCTATTAATTTGCTGATAGGTATGAGATCCTATTCCAAATACAATATTTCCAGAAGCAAAACCTTTAGCCTCCAGCTCTATTAACACTTTTTCTGCTATGTCTAAAGTGATAGAGTCGCCATAAATTACTCCAATATGTTGATCAAGAAGTTTATAACCTGTGCTAGTTATTGTGCCGCCAAATATTTCCCATAAATATTCTACTATTCCCTTATATTCAGTAGAATCAATAGCGGCATTTTTATCCCCTGCAATGATTTTAACCTGATCCCCACTATCAGGTCTAATCATTAATTTACCATTTCGTTTTAATATAGTATCCTTTAGCGCAACTATATATTCATTTATAACTTTCCATAGATCCCAAGTATCAGAAACAATAGAAACAATTCCAGTTGGGTATAATTCGGTCATTAAATAATGAAAAGTTTTAAACTCATTATCTTTCATATTCATACACATAACTGAATGTTCAGTAGCTGGTACTGAACATCCAATCAATTCTTTGGTTACATCAGCATTATAATATTCTTCGATGAAATCAATAGCATGCACTGAATCAGTTCCAACAAAAGAAGTAAGATGTGCTGCTCCACTGACTGCTCCATCATGCAAGCCAGACATTCCTCTAAAAGAAAAATCATGAGCTTGAAAATCAATAAAATTAGTTGAGGTACCAGTTAAAGTGGCAAAATTACTTAACAATTTTTTATATGCAAATGCAATCGTAGCGCACGTAATAGGTTTCCATAGATAACAAGATAGAGCAGTTTCAATATAATTTGTCAGCCAAAAAAAATCTGGATGAGTATTTACTACAGTTAATAATGGAACTCCTATAGGAACTCGCATTCCTTCAGGTAATGCTTTGATTTTTAGAGGCAGATAACCCAAGTCATGTAAAGCAGAAATATGAGTTAATTCAATAGTGTCTTTGCCAAGGGCATAATCCATTCTTCTTTTATAGCTTTTTAATACTTCACTTTTGCTTTTTTTAAAGAAATTATTATTCCAAATATCAATTAAAAAATCTTTAATAAAATACTGTAAACCAAAAAAGACTACTTTATTTTCATAATATTCCTTAGGAATATTGGCTAGATGACTACTGCGAGCAGTGAAATTACTATATAGTTCAGTAGTACCTGCTGGGTATTGTCTACGATGATCAGATTTATAAAAGTCTATAGCTGTTAATGGATTAATGTACATTGTATATCACGATGAATGTTAATAAAAAAACTTTAAAGTTTAAAACTGATAAAGCCTTCCATATAAAGAAGTAATGACATGTGATTTATCTAAATGGGAAGACGAAGCGCTATTTAGGAGATAGATTATGCCTTCTAATTTTTCAATATGATCCATAATCTCATAACTAATAGAGGCCTCACTCAATATTAGCGATATTTTATTAAAAGCAAATTCAATGATAAAATTGCTAAGTAAATCAAAGCCTTTATCATTATCTGACAAAGCAAAATTACATAACTCTTGTAAATCAGCAACCGAACATTGACCTAAAAGCAAAAGTTTAATTTTATCTAATAATTCAATCTTTTCTTTTTCTAACAAATATAAACTCAAAGCTATATTAGCATCAGTAGAATGAAAAACTTCAATCAATCTATTTTCGTTAATTTTTTTTTCATGAACCTTTAATTGTTGAACTACAGCTAGCTCAAAATCTTCATATTTAAGAGGTAATGATTTAACAACATAAGAACGAGAATAAATAGTAGGTAAAACCGTATGTATTTTATAAGTTAATAAAAAGATAATAGTATTGTTTTGAGGCTCTTCGAGCATTTTTAATAAAGCGTTAGAAGCGCTATAGTTCATTGATTCGATACCATCTATAATTACTACTTTCCAACTACTAGAAGCTTTAGTTAAAAACAAAAAATTTTTTAAAGCATTTACTTCTTCCAAAGTAATAATACGGCTTGGCTTAGTTTTAATTAAAGAATTTATCTCATAGTCTTTACTCACCACCATAACATCAGGGTGCTGTAATTTCATATATTGTTTATGCGTAGCTAAATGTTCAAATTCATTATAGTAACAATTGCTGCATATTATCTTAGCTAAATGATTAGGGTCGAGATGTAAATTTTGACCTAACGATTTATTGATAAGTAAGTAATGCGCTAAGCGATAAACTAAAGTAGATTTGCCCATACTTTGTGGACCGGCTATCAACCAAGCGTGGTGAAGCCGACCTTCTTTTAATCCATTAAAAAACTTACTAGCAATATAACTTAAGCCATAAATATGCCCTAAGTTATTTAAAGGATGATTAACTAGTTGATTTCCTAATTTCAAGCCATCATTCATAGCTTTACGAATTCACAAGACAAATTAGACAAAAACGGTTAACTCTTTAATTTTTTTAGCTTAAGATTGCTTTTTATATCATGAGTTAGAACTTTCTTCTTTTGTAAGCGCATCATTAATAATTGCTGAATGATCGATAAAATATTACTCCAAGCCCAATATAAAGTTAGACCTGAGGGAAAGTTAGATAACATAAAGGTAAAAATTAAAGGCAAAAATTTCATTACCTTAGCTTGTACAGGATCTGCAGGTTGAGGATTAATGCTTTGCTGTATAAACATAGTTATACCCATTAAAATAGGCAATACTCCTACCATCAAGAAAACTGGAGGCTGCCAATTTATTAATCCAAATAAATTAAACATTGTAGTAGGATCAGGAGTAGAAAGATCTTTGATCCACCCAAAGAATGGAGCATGCCTCATCTCTATGGTGACGTACAGTACTTTATAAAGAGCAAAAAATACAGGCATTTGTAGTATGATTGGCAAGCATCCTGAAACTGGATTAACCTTTTCTTTTTTATACAGTTCCATCATTGCTTTTTGTAATGCAATACTATCATTGCTGTGCAATTCTTTTAACTTAGCAGTACGAGGTTGCAATTCTTTTAACTTATTGATACTGCTTAAACTTTTATAAGCTAAAGGGAATAATAAAGCTTTTATAACCACTGTTAGTAATAATATTGCTAAACCAAAATTACCAATGATTCGATAAAAATAAGTTAACAACATAAATATTGGTTTAGTTATGAAGTATAGCATTCCAAAATCAACAGCTCTATCAAATAACTGTATATTATATTGTTTGCTATATTTCTCTAGAATATCAAGTTCCTTAGCGCCTACGAATAATCTAGTAGAATTTTCAGCTATTTCGGATCTAGCTAAATTAAATTTAGGATATGTTAAGTTTATTTGAAAGCGCTGTTGCTTGTTATAGTTATAAGCAAATACACTTGCTTTATCAGAGTGATTGAATGTTGAATCGGGGTTAATTGCTACTAACCAATATTTATCGGAAAAACCTAGCCAATCCAGATTTTGCTTATACTCTATACTTTTATCTTCTTTTATATTTTTGTAAGAAACTTCCTGCAGCTTACCTTCAACTGACCCTACTAAACCCTCATGTAATATGAAAGTATCCTCCTTATTATCAAGAACTGACCTATTTAAAGAAACATAACTAGTAAGTTGAATATTATCTAATCCATTATTTTCTACTATTTGTTTGACATTAAGCATATAATGCTCATCTATGCCTAAGATAATGCTAAACTTAATACCTTGTTTATTTTGCCACCTTAAAACAACTTCATCACCGACTTTTAGCTCCTCTTTATCAGCTTGCCAAACAGTAGCCTGGTCAGGTAGATCAATTTCTTTCTTTTTATCTAACCAACCAAAAGATATAAAGTATACTTTATCGCTATATTTAGGAGATAGAAGTACTACATCACCACTTTTACTGCTAATTCCTTCTTTGTACTTAGTTAAGGTCAAATCATCTATAACAGCTCCAACTAAATTAATAGAACCGTTTAAATAAGTATTAGCAATTTTAACCCTTTGTTTTTTATCATAACCTAGCTCTATTATTTCACCTCTATCAGCAATGGCTACTGGATTATTTTCTTCAGTATTGCTTTTTAAAGCTTCAGTTTTAACTATATTCTTAGTATGGAGATTAACTGAATGCGGCTGTGGAAATAATAATTGCCAAATAAATATAATTAGAGCTGATATAACAACAGCTAATATTAATCTTTGATTGTTATTCATAATATCAATAATCAGTACTTAATTGTAGTTATTAACTACAAAAAAATTAGTAGCTAAAACTTATACATTTACTAAATTAAATAAAAATTTGGTGAATTATTTGCCTCTCATACAATTTGTAATTGTACTACTCACTTTCACCAACTCTTTATTTTTTAAGAGGTCTATAGCAATAGAGAAATTATCATGGAGTCTAAAACAGTATGTCAATAAACTTATATACTTTGATACTTCAACATTTGCGTTGTCAAATTTCGCGGGTTTGCTGATGCTCACCTATTAGTATAGGTTTTCCAAGCTTATCGCCTATTTTAACTGTTAAAGTCTTTTTAGTATACTACCGAACAGCCCCAAAAACATTATTTCATTTGCGATAATAAACAGAAAATAAATAACATCAAGTTTAATCAACTTTTTTATAAACTTTTACCATAACCTATTTCAAATACACTCTCTCTCATATGTTTATCTTTTATAAGTCAAGATTTACGTCTTTAAATTTTAGTATTCGCTAAACTCTTTCTGATAACCATATCGCAGTACGGCTGGCTAGCTTGATAAAATTAGTTAACACATAATATGCTGGAGTTAGTTCAGCTTCATGTTTTAACCCAGTATCTCGATGCTCAACCTCTTCAGCCTTAAATATAGCTATTTTTTCTGCTAAATCCTTTTCAACCCCATAAAGCTTAATCCTATCAAGTTGTTTTTCATAATGCTCTTCTATTACTTCTTCCACTGCTACAGTACAAGCCATAGCAGCTTTTTCCCCTAATAAAGCAGTGCTAGCTCCTAATAACCAACCAGCAACATGCCATAAAGGTTGTAAAGCAGTGGGTCTAACATTTTCCCTGCTTCGAATTTGATTATTAAAATACTCTAAGTGTTTTAACTCTTGCTTATACATATCATTTATTACTGGTAATATTTCAGAGTTGCTAAGCACGCTTATCTGCCCTTCATATATACGTTTTGCACCATATTCACCAGCTTGATTTACTCTAATCATTCGCGCTATATCTTCATCAATACTTAAGTCACCTGCAAGTGGAATGCTTCTAACATTTTGATTTAAACATTCATTATTTTCTTTATCATTTATTATATTACAGGGTTTAGTCATATTTTACCCAAAGCTATTATGTTATTTAAAGTTATAATAAACTTTACACTTCCTTTAAGTGTTTTATCCAATCTTCCCTAACCTTAACATATAGAAATAAGTGTACCTTTCTCTCCAATGCTTCCTCAGCCATTTTTCTGGTTTTTATCCCTACTTCTTTTATCATACTCCCACCTTTACCAAGTAAAATAGCTTTTTGTGAATTCTTAATCACATATATTGATTGATGTACGATAGCGCTTCCATCTTCTTGTTCGGTCCATGAATCTGTTTCAACCTTTAAAGAGTAAGGCAATTCATCATGTAAATGCAAATAAAGCTGTTCTCGCGTTAATTCTTCTAGTATTTCTCTTTCTGTAGAGTCTGTATAAACTTCATCTTCAAATAGCCATTTACCAGGGGTAGCGCTAGTATTTAAGAAATCTATCAAACTATCAATACCTAACCCATCAGTGGCAGAAAGGTGAAAGATTTTTTCAAAAATTCCAAGAGACTCAATATAATTATTTATCTCTAATAACTTCTCTTCATTAGCACTTTCCTTATTATCTAATATATTCTCATAAGATTTAGGAATCTGATTAAGTTTTTTATCATAGGTTTTATCAAGCAAATCTATTTTATTAACAATAGCTATAAGTCGTTTTGAGTTATTAGAAGTTGATTTAGAACCTTTCTCATATTTAACCAAAAAGTCTTTAATATTTGAGATGATTTCACTTTCAACTTTTTTATACTCAGGATCTTTAAAGCTTTTAATTGCGTCAAAAATAAAAGCTATGCAATCGGATTGTTTTATTCCTTTCCAAGCATTTTTCACTATTAAATTTTCTAACTTATGATCTTCTCTAGCTTCAAATAAACCTGGTGTATCTATAAACACTAGCTGGGTATTATCGCTATTAAGCACTCCTTTTAAATTACGTCTAGTAGTTTGTACCTTAGGGGTGACTATTGCTAGCTTATACCCTATTATTGTATTTATTAGTGTCGATTTTCCAACGTTAGGTTGGCCTACTAATGCTATAGTAGCGATTTTAGTTTCTTTAGTTATGGAATTTAAATTCATTATAGGTTAAACCAGTATTTTAGCTTGAATTTTTATAGTTATGAGTTGTTTAAATAATTAAATTTAGCTATATTTTTAATAGAGCGCTGCCAAAAGTCATTCCTCCACCTGCTGATGCCATAGCTATCAATTGTCCTGTTTTTATTAAGCCTTCTTTTATATATTTATCTAAAGCTAATGGAATTGAAGCTGCAGAAGTGTTTGCATGATCTTTAAGTGAAAAAGCAACTCGACTTTCAGGGATATTTAATCGCTGTGCTACTGAGCTAATTATTCTAGCATTAGCTTGATGAGGGATAAGCCAATCAATATCATTAACATTAAGGTTATGATATTGCAATAGTTCTTCTGTCATTATGCTCATCTTTTGCACCGCATGTTTAAACACTTCTTTACCGTTCATAATTAGTTTAGCTTCTAAATTACCACGGGCTATACCTCCTTCCACTTTCAAAATATTAAATAATTCAGGTTCTGATAATAGTTTTATACCTAAAATTCCATTTTGAGTATTTTTAGTAGCTTCTAATATTATAGCTCCAGCTCCATCACCAAATAATACACAAGTACCACGATCTTGCCAATCAACTATACGCGACATAGTATCAGCACCTATAAGCGCTATCCTATTAGCCTGGCCAGCAACTATTAAGCTATGAGCAACGCTTAAGCCATAAACAAAACCTGAACAAACCGCCTGTAAATCAAAAGCAAAACCATGATTCATCCCTATGTTTTGTTGAACCTTTACAGCTGTAGCAGGAAAAATCAAATCTGGGGTAGTAGTAGCAACTATAATAGCATCAAGCGAAGAAACTTGACAACCAGCCATTTGCAATGCTTTTTCTAAAGCTTTCGTTGCCATATCAGAAGTAAGTTCATCTGGAGCAGCAATATGCCTATTCTTTATACCTGTTCGAGAAAATATCCACTCATCGTTAGTATCGACCATTTTGCTTAAATCGCTATTAGATAAAATATGCAGAGGAAGGTAAGAACCGCAACCGATAATTGCTGAAGTAGTCATAAAAATAGTTTAACCTTCTATAAAAATGTTTTGATTACGATTATTAACTGTATTCAACAATTTATCTATAGCATTATAATTTTACTATATTGCGTTAATTATATATAATGACTAAAAAAGCTGCAACAATTGAAATTTTGCAAATAGGTAATTTAATAACATTTAATCAGATTGAGAGCTATAAAAATAAATCAATTAGCCTATTTTATTAAGCGTTACTCTAAATTACTATTGAATAAGATTTAATTAAATAAATAATAAAAATAATATGACAAGCTTAAGCTACCCTCAAGTCGATAGCAATCCTAATTTTCCTCAAATAGAGAACGAAATACTAAAATTTTGGGAAGACAAAGAAATATTTCATCAATCACTAAAGGGAAAAAAAGAGTTTATATTTTATGATGGTCCTCCATTTGCTAATGGCATGCCTCACTACGGGCATTTATTAAGTGGATTTATAAAAGATTTGGTAGCGCGTTATCAGACAATGCAAGGTAACTTAGTAAAAAGGCGTTTTGGTTGGGATTGTCATGGGTTGCCAGCTGAAATGGTAGCAGAAAAAGATTTAGGAATTTCTGGTAAAATAGAGATAGAAGCTTTTGGAATAGATAAATTCAATCAATATTGCTATAATTCAGTATTACAGTATGCTAAACAGTGGGAAGAGCAGGTAAATAGACAAGCTCGATGGGTAGACTTTGCTAATGATTATAAAACCATGGACTTACCTTATATGGAAAGCGTCTTATGGGTTTTCAAATCATTATACGACAAAGGTTTGATTTATGAATCAGTAAGGGTAATGCCCTATTCGTGGAAATGTGAAACTCCCGTTTCTGACTTTGAGACAAGAATAGATAATGCATATAGGCAAATACAAAGCAAATCTGTAACTTTAGGGTTTAAATTAAAAGATAGTTCAAATTTTATCACGGGAAAATACAAATCAATATATATCTTGGCTTGGACTACTACACCATGGACTTTGCCCTCAAATTTAGCTTTAGCAGTAGGAAGTGATATAGAATACTCAGTAGTTAATAAAGATAATAACTACTACATAATTGCAAGTAGCGCATTAACTAAATACGAAAACGAAATAGGGCAAGATGTAGTCACAACAATAAAAGGGAAAGATTTAGTTGGATTGGAATATAATCCAGTTTTCTCGTATTTTAGCGACCACAAGAATGCTTTTCATATTTTGGCTGCTGATTTTGTTACTACAGAGGATGGAACGGGAACGGTTCATATTTCTCCTGGTTTTGGGGAAGATGATTACAACTTATGTCGTTCAAATAACATAGATGTAGTGTGCCCAGTAGACAATGGTGGTAAATTTACTTATCCAGTAACTGATTATATTGGTAAACAGGTTTTTGAAACAAATGATAGCATTATAATGCATCTAAAAAAAATAGGAGCGTGGATAAAAACTGAACAATATACTCACAATTATCCTCATTGTTGGCGCACAGATACTCAGTTGATATATAAAGCTTTACCGTCTTGGTATATCAGTGTTACCTCAATAAAAGAGCGCATGATAATTAATAATCAAAAGATTAATTGGATACCTAGTCATATAAAAAATGGTCTATTTGGTAAGTGGCTAGAAAATGCTAGAGATTGGTCAATTTCCCGTAACCGTTATTGGGGATGCCCTATCCCGGTATGGCAAAGTGATGATCCCGAGTACCCTTATACTTTAGTTTTAGGTTCTATTAAAGAATTAGAAGAAACATTTAATGTTAAAATTAAAGATTTGCATAGACCTTTTATAGATCAGTTGGTTACAGTAAATCCAGCAGATCCTACAGGCAAATCTATGTTACGTCGGGTGCCTGAAGTATTAGATTGCTGGTTTGAAAGTGGCTCTATGCCTTATGCACAAATCCATTATCCTTTTGAGAATAAAGAATGGTTTGAAAAGTCTTTTCCAGCTGATTTTATATCAGAATACGTTGCTCAGACTAGAGGGTGGTTTTATACCATGATGGTTATTTCAACAGCTTTATTCGATTCGCCACCATTCCTTAATGCTATTTGTCACGGAGTAATACTAGGAGAAGGGGGACAAAAGCTATCTAAACGCCTCCAAAATTATGTTGATCCTAAAGAAGTTTTTGAGCAAGTAGGAGCAGATGCAATCAGATGGTTTATGGTATCATCTACGGTAATGCGAGGTCAAGAATTAGTCTTAGATAAAGATATACATGGCATAAAAGAGGTTGTGCGTTTAGTAATAAAACCTTTATGGAATGCATATAACTTTTTTACTTTATATGCCAACATTGATAAATTAGTAGCAGAATTTAACTTAGAATATAGCAATATATTAGATAAATATATAATAACTAAAACTATGCAAACAGCCATAGTAATACGAGAAAGTTTAGATAGATACGACACCATAACAGCAACTGCCGCTGTAGAAGAGTTAATAGAGGTGTTAAATAATTGGTATATACGTCGTTCACGTGAACGTTTTTGGCGTAGTGATATAGATAAAGATAAGGTGGATGCTTATAATGCATTATTTAGCGTACTAAACATAGTATGCAGGGCTGTAGCTCCACTTTTGCCTTTAATAGCTGAAGCGATATTTAGAGGAATTAATATACATTACGCAGATAAAATAAGCGTGCATCTTGAGGATTTTCCTAATTATTCTGTTGATAATATAGACCATGATCTTATAAGAGATATGGAAAGAGTTCGCTCAGCATGTAATTCAGTGTTAAATATACGTAATCAATCAGGAATAAGAGTCAGACAACCCTTGGCAAAAGCTACTTTCATAGGTGTTACCAGCGAAGGCTTTTCTGAAGAAATGAAGCAACTAGTATTAGAAGAAATAAATGTTAAAAGTTGGGAAAACCTAAGTGATGAACATTTAAGTCAATACGCTAATTATAAATTGCAATTAAACCTACCTCTATTAGGCAAGCGCATACCCAATAAGGTACAAACTCTTATAAAAGAGGTGCGTAATGGAGAATGGAAATTTACTGATGATAAAACAGTTATTGTAGGAACAGAGATTTTACTTAAAGAGGAATTTAAAATTCAACTTGAACCTAAAGAAGAGTTTAAAGATAAAGCATGCGCATTAGATACTCACGATGCTTTAGTGATACTAGATCTAAAGATTAGCGAAAAATTATGGCAAGAAGGAATAGTAAGGGATTTAGTAAGATCTATACAGCAATTACGTAAAGAAAGTGGATTAAACGTTTGCGATAAAATAATCATCAAATTATCATGTGATGGTAATGAAATCGCAAATACCATAAAAGAATGGAATGATTATATAACAAAACAAACTTTAGCAAATCTTATACTTTTTGAGGATATCAATAACTTAACAATAAAACAAAATAAAATAAGCTGGGACAATAACGATAATAGCATTTACTTCAGTATACATAAAGATTCATAGGTTAAATGTTAATATAGAGCAGATATGCTAGTTCATATCTGCTCTTGTCTTGGGGTATTGTAGTACGTAGTATAGTTGTGGCAATTTTAGACTTAGGGCTTATTGACATTATAAGCCTTTTGTATTTAATGTTACTGTATTATACAGTAAGCAATTAATCAGTTTTTGAAAAACGTAATAATTAAGCGCTTATGTATAAGGTATGATAATTTTATAATAAAAGCTAATTAACTCAAACTAAATTTTTGTAACTCTCGATGATGGGAAGTTATTTAATTATATTAAATTTTTTAACAAATCATGATCAATACTAAATCAATGATTGATAATAGTAACTCTATAAACGAATTATCTGCTGCAAAGGCTTGTAATTTCAGTTATGATGACCAAATAATACGTTGGTTTACATTAACAGCCCTATTTTGGGCAGTGGTAGGAATGGGAGCAGGAGTATTTATAGCGCTTCAATTAGCCTATCCTGCATTGAATTTTGATCTTCCGTGGACAAGCTTTGGTCGTTTACGCCCTTTACATACCTCAGGAGTCATTTTTGCTTTTGGTGGTAATGTTCTTTTTGCTACTTCACTTTTTGTTGTTCAACGGACTTCCCAAATTACACTTGCTTTACCTTTATTAGCTAGGTTTGTTTATTTTGGTTATCAAATATTTTTAATAATTGCTGCTAGCGGCTATTTAATGGGAATAACGCAAGGAAAAGAATATGCTGAACCTGAGTGGTATGCTGACCTATTATTAACTATAGTTTGGGTATGTTATTTAATTATATACTTAGCTACTCTTCATAAACGTAAAGAAGCTCACATATACGTAGCTAATTGGTTTTTTCTTGCTTTTATAATAATAGTAGCCATATTGCATATAGGTAATAATTTAACTATTCCTATATCTTTAACTAGTACTAGTAGCGTTGCTGTTTTTTCAGGCGTACAATCTGCAATGATTCAATGGTGGTATGGGCATAATGCTGTCGGTTTTTTCTTAACAGCAGGATTTTTAGGAATAATGTATTATTTTGTCCCTAAGAGAGTTGGACTTCCTGTTTATTCTTATAGGTTATCAATATTGCATTTTTGGGCCTTTGTATACATCTACATATGGGCTGGACCCCACCACCTACACTATACATCTTTACCAGATTGGGTGCAAACTTTAGGAATGACGATGTCAATAATTTTATGGGTTCCTTCTTGGGGAGGGATGATTAATGGCATTATGACCTTATCAGGAGCATGGTATAAATTACGCGAAGATCCAGTGCTAAAATTTCTAGTTGTATCTATAGCCTTTTATGGCATGAGCACTTTTGAAGGTCCAGTGATGGCTATAAAAGCGGTTAATGCTTTAAGCCATTACACTGAGTGGACAATAAGTCATGTTCATTCTGGAGCATTGGGTTGGGTATCTTTTATTAGCTTTGGAGCATTATATCATCTAGTGCCAATACTATGGAATAAAAAAGAGCTTTATTCTATGAATCTAGTAAATATTCATTTATGGTTAGGTAGCATAGGAATAGTGCTTTATATTACTTCAATGTGGGCTGCAGGAATTAGCCAGGGATTAATGTGGCGTAGTTATGACGAACTAGGATTTTTAAAATACTCTTTTGTTGATGTTGTCTCAATATTACATCCTTACTATGTTATTAGAGCGCTAGGAGGTGCATTCTTTTTCTTAGGATTACTAACAATGCTATATAACGTAATAAAAACAATTTATCAGCCAAGAATGACAGCAAATATAATTACGGAAAATTAGAAAGAAATAATTATGGTATGGGCTAAAGCATATAGTTAGCGATATTTTGTAATGTAAAGTAAACAGCATCAAAAAATATCTCAAAATTATTTACCGTTTTTCCTATCTCGTTTTTTATCTTAAATCAATAATGTTCTATTTGATTTAAGTTAGGTGGAGTAAGTTGGTAAAATAAAATGTTGCAAGATTCTATTAGTTCTTCTACTTAATGCATTTTTGTGAAAGTTAACATTATCTGTAATACTTCAGTTCGGGATAGGAGTTTAAACTGCATGATGTAAGTTGTGGTTTTTAGTATAATAATTAATTTTAGGTTTAGATATAGTCATTCCAATTGATAATTATAGAATTCAAAGGCTTGATCGATAGGATAT
>CAYLWW010000012.1:0-24275 GCA_964387585.1 uncultured Candidatus Midichloriaceae bacterium | reverse complement strand
CTTGCATGTGTTAAGCACGCCGCCAGCGTTCACTCTGAGCCAGGATCAAACTCTCAAATTTTGATCAATGCTCTACACTGACTATGGTCAGGTAGTCAAAAAACTACCACCGTCTTTTACTTTTATTTATTTTACTTTTTCAAATAACTAAACCTAACAAAGTAGGAATGAATAATTATATATACCAAGTTAAAAACATAGTCAAGCTTATTTAAAAAATATTTTTTATTTTATGTATAATTTTTATTTTAACGCACTTCATTCTTCTTTTATATTAATTTTCAATTCAAGGATATTGCATATATTATATAACAAATATTTTTTTTCAGAATAAGCAAAAAATATTTAAAACTTTTTTTAGCCAGATTATGTTAAAGATGTTATACATTTCATAATATATATAATATGTTTTTATATTGAAATTATTAAGCATTATTATGTAATTATTAAATAGATAAAATATTTTCAAAAAATTATATAGTATGGGTATATGGATAAAGAAAAAGCATTAGAAATAGCTCTTAATCAAATAGAAAAAACTTGTGGCAAGGGTTCTATAATGCGCTTAGGAAGCAAGCATGCAATAGAAGTTTCTACAATATCTACAGGTTCAATAGGATTAGACATAGCTTTGGGTGTAGGAGGAGTGCCTAGAGGCAGAATTATTGAGATTTTTGGCCCAGAAAGTTCAGGTAAAACCACATTAGCTCTCCATATAGTGGCAGAAGCTCAAAAAGCAGGTGGTTGTTGCGCTTTTATAGATGCTGAACATGCTCTTGATCCTAGCTATGCAGAAAAGCTCGGAGTCAATACTGCAAATTTAGTAATATCTCAGCCCGATAGTGGTGAACAAGCATTAGAGATTACCGATACTTTAGTACGTTCTAATGCTGTGGATGTAGTTGTCGTTGATAGCGTTGCGGCTCTTGTGCCGAAAGCTGAGATAGAAGGAGAGATGGGAGAATCTCATATGGGTCTTCAAGCTAGATTAATGAGTCAAGCATTACGTAAATTAACTGCTAACATAGCTAGGTCTAATTGTGTATTAATTTTTATAAATCAAATACGTATGAAGATAGGGGTGATGTTTGGTAACCCTGAAACTACTACCGGAGGGAATGCTTTAAAATTTTATGCTTCAGTTCGTTTAGATATAAGGCGCACAGGTAATATTAAAGATAAGGAAGTGATAATAGGAAGCCAAACCAAAGTCAAGGTCGTTAAAAATAAGGTAGCACCTCCATTCAAAGTTGTAGAATTTGATATCATGTATGGTGAGGGCATTTCTAGATTTGGTGAAATCGTAGACTTAGCCGTGGCTGCAGGAATAATAGAAAAATCAGGCTCTTGGTTTTCTTATAATTCTCAGCGTATAGGTCAAGGGCGAGAAAATGCTAAAAGATATTTGTTGGAGAATTTAGAATTGAGCAAAGAAATAGAGGAGAAAATTAGGCATAATACTAACGTTATAGGATATACTGCAGAGGAGAAGCCAACAAGTGAAGAAACTGGATATTCTGAGTAGAATGATTTATGGTTATGAATAAAAAATGGGTATATTCTTTCAGTGAATCGCTGGCAGAAAGTATAAATGATATACCTGGCCTTTTAGGTGGCAAAGGCTCTGTTTTAGCGGAAATGACTAAATTAGAATTACCCGTCCCTCCTGGTTTTACTATTATAACTGAAGCTTGCACATCTCACCATAAATGGACAGCTGAAATTAAAGAAAATATACGAAAACAGGTCGGCAATAATATATCAATAATCGAGAGCAAGCTTAGGTTAAAGTTTGGTGATATTCAAAACCCTTTGTTGCTATCTGTGCGTTCTGGGGCTAAAATTTCCATGCCCGGTATGATGGATACTATATTAAATATAGGTCTAAATGATCAAACCGTTTTAGGTTTAGCTAATAGCTCCGGGAATTCACGCTTTGCTTATGACAGCTATAGACGTTTTATTGAGATGTACGGGCATGTTGTAATGGGAGTAGAGAGTTATCTATTTAGTAATATTTTAGATAAATATAAAAGCCTATATAATGTTGCTCAAGATTATAGCTTATCTTCAGAAGTGCTAAAACAAATAATCGTGGAGTATAAGAATATCATTAAAGAGGTTACCAATTCTGTATTACCCAATGATCCTTGGGAACAGTTATGGGAAGCTATAAATGCTGTTTTTCTATCTTGGCATAGTTCTAGAGCATTTAAGTATAGAGAGCTTAATCAAATAGAACATGATCTAGGTACTGCTGTAAATGTTCAATCCATGGTATTTGGCAATATGGGAGAAAATAGCGCTACTGGGGTTGTTTTTACTCGAAATCCTTCTGATGGCATTAAGGAAATGTTTGGTGAATTTTTGATAAATGCTCAAGGCGAAGATGTAGTATCAGGTGTGCGAAACGTTCAACCCATTAGTTTAGCTACAAAAATCAGGTATAATGAAATAAATAGTTTGTCTATGGAAGAGATAATGCCTGATACTTACCTAGAATTAGCTAATATATGCGCTAAACTTGAAAGACATTATGGGGATATGCAGGATATTGAGTTTACTGTGCAAGAAGGAAAGTTATGGATATTGCAATCTCGTAATGGCAAGCGTAATATTAATGCCGCTTTGCAGATAGCTACTGATTTAATTGATGAAGGCGTCATTACTAAAGAACGCGCTCTTAACAATATTATTGCGACCTCTCTTGATCAATTACTTCACCCTTCTTTAAAAGAGGGATATAATGACTCTATCATAACTAAAGGACTACCAGCTTCTCCTGGAGCAGCAACGGGTTCTATTGTTATGAGCTCTCAAATGGCAGAATTGCTTTCTAAAAGACAAAAAGTGATTTTAGTAAGAAATGAAACTAGTCCAGAGGATATAGGTGGAATGAGCGTAGCTCAAGGGATATTGACTGCTCGCGGTGGAATGACTTCTCATGCAGCCGTCGTTGCCAGAGGTATGGGCAAACCTTGCGTATGTGGAGTTAATAAACTGATGATCGATAATGAAGCTAAAAAAATATATATAGGAGATTTGGTTCTTAATGAAGGAGATATCATAACTATAAATGGCTCCACTGGGGAAGTTATTGCGGGAGAAATACCTACCATTAATCCTACTTTACCAGATAGTTTTTATAAAGTCATGGAGATAGCCGATGAATTAAGGCAATTAGATGTCTTTGCTAATGCTGAAACTGAAGCTGAAGTTAATACTGCAATATCTCTTGGAGCAGAAGGTATCGGGCTATGCCGTACCGAACATATGTTTTTCAATCCTGAAAGGTTAACCGCTGTAAGGAAAATGATTTTATCTGATAATGCTGAAGATATGGATTCTGCTTTATCAGAGTTGCTAATTCACCAGGAAAAAGACTTTAAATCTATTTTTCGTATAGCTAACGGCTTACCGGTAAATATTCGTTTATTAGATCCACCTTTGCATGAATTCCTTCCACATGGAGATGGGGAAATTAATGAATTCTGCATTGCAACCGGTTTAAAGAAAGATAAAATAGCTCATAGAGTCAAGCAATTAACAGAAGCTAATCCTATGTTAGGTCATAGAGGGTGTCGTCTAGCAATTACAGCCCCTGAAATATACTCCATGCAAGCCAAAGCTATCTTCTCTGCAGTCTCTGCATTGATAAAAGAGTCTATAGAAAACCAATCACCTATCATCATTAAGCCAGAGATAATGATCCCTTTAGTGATGAGCGATAAAGAAATCTTGGTATGCAAAGAGATAGTAGATGATGCTGCTAATTATATAAAAGGAATTTATGGTTATGATTTAGAATATAAATTAGGTACCATGATAGAATTGCCTAGAGCAGCATTACAAGCTGATAAAATTGCTCCATTTGTTGACTTTATCAGCTTTGGAACTAATGATTTGACTCAGACTACGATGGGAATTTCACGTGATGATGCTGGATCTTTTTTACCTCATTACCTAAGAAAAGGATTAATTAAAGTCGATCCTTTCGTTTCATTGGATATATCTGGGGTAGGTGAATTAATGAAAATAGCCGTTGAAAGAAGTAGGAGAGTGAACCCTAAAATAAAAATAGGTATTTGTGGAGAGCACGGTGGCGATCCTGAATCGATAAAGTTTTGTCAGCAGCTAGGAATTGATTACGTTTCGTGTTCGCCATTTCGCATTCCTATAGCTAAACTGGCTGCAGCACAGGCTGCCATATAGGGAATATATTAAATACATTGCTGAAAATGAGTAAATCTATATCATTAATTCCTATTGATATTATTTTATATAAAATATAAATAAATTAATCACGGTATTTTTAGTATGTCAGATGCTTTTTGGGAATTATTTTTCCAAGTTGAAACTATAATCGTCGCTTTATCATGGTTTTGCATAATTGCCTGGCTGTTTAAGCCTAATTCGAAATCAGTGTATAAAAAGTATTCTATGATACCTTTTGATGGAGATAGAGAAAATTGATTCATTTGGTTAATAATAAGCTTTTTATTATATCGGTATTAGAGGTCTATTAAGTGAAAAAGGATAGAGAGAAGGAAAAAAGTAAAACGCAACAATCAAATAAGGAAACTACTGGTCATGAGTGGGATGGTGTAAAAGAATATGACAACCCAGATCCAACGTGGTTAAGAATATTATTCTATATCACTGTAGTTTTTTCTTTAGTATATTGGATATTATATCCTTCTTGGCCGGTTCCTAGCGGCTATGGTTTGTTAAAGTGGTCATCTGTTAAAGAGCTTATAAACGGAGAAAAGGAAACAGAGCAAATAAGAAGTAAGTATCAAAAAGAATTTGATCAAGCATCATTTGAGCAGATTATTCAAAATGATAACCTGCTCAAGTTTGCTACCGCCGCAGGCCGTTCTGCTTTTCAAAATAACTGTGCCGTTTGCCATGGGTCTGGCGCTCAGGGAGCCCCAGGTTACCCAAATTTGGTTGCAGGCGCTTGGATATGGGGAGGGAAAATAGATGACATATACACCACTCTTAAACATGGTATAAGGGCTAATGATGAAGAGTCTAGACAATCTCAAATGGCAGCTTTTGGTAAAGATAAAATCTTAACATCGGAAGATATTGGTTTATTGACCCATTACGTTTTAAGCTTAAGTGAAGATGATAATAGTCATCAAGGATTAAGTGCAGAATTATATAGCAAGGCTTCTAAGCTTTTTCAGGATAATTGCTCTGCTTGTCATGGAGTTGATGGCGGAGGTAGTAGAGAAGTGGGCGCTCCTAATTTACGTGATAAAATCTGGCTTTATGGTAATAGCTATGATACCATATATGATGTTATATATAATGGCAGGGCCGGAGTAATGCCCAACTGGAGTAACAAGCTACCTGACTCTACTATTAGAGCTCTTGCTATATATGTAAATAGATTAGGTGGTGGAGAATAAATCATAAGAAATTTTATCTATATTACTGCGAGCTTTATATGATGCAAGCTATTTTACCTTTAAAACTTTTACCTAAGTACGAAGTTTCTGACTTTTTTGTTAGTCAATGTAACGTTGAGGCTTATCGTATGATAGCTGAAGAAAATATCGAATGGCCTAATAATCGATTAATTATTAAAGGTGAGCGTGGCAGCGGTAAAAGTCATTTGGCTTATATATGGTTGAAGAAAAATCCAAAAGCTAAAGCATTAAGTTGTAAAAACAACTGCGGGACTTTATTTAGTGCCTCTAATGAAGATGGTAGTTATTTAGTAATTGAAGATATAGATAATTTACTTACTCTTGAACAAGAATATTTATTCATGGAACTAATTAATATTGCTGTTGATAATAATAGCAAACTATTAATGACGTGTAGGAAAACCCCAGAGTTTAGATTGCCTGATTTGAGATCTAGGTTTAAAGCAACCTACTCTACTATAATTCATAATCCTGATAATGAGATTATAGAAGTCTTATTGCGTAAGCATCTTCATGATAAGCAATTAAAAATGAAAGAGAGTATGATACAACGTTTGTGCTATTACGTTTCTAGTAATAATAATAAAAGCTTTGCTTACTTACAAGAAATTATAGAAAATCTAGATAAAATAGCACTACTACAATCTCCAAAATTTAAATTAAACTATACTATGCTAAAGAAACTGGTATTAATGAATGAAATAAGATTGAGTGAAATTTAGCTTTACTACCAACTAAGTAAAAATATCTAAGAGGGTATAATTATGTATCTTGTAAGGAGTATATAATGGAAGAAAAAATAACTAATTATAATAATAAACAAAAAAGAAAAATCATTAATAAAAAAAATTTGAAGCATTTTGATAAGCCGAGATCAACCTCATTTCAAAATAGTAGTAAAGATTATTGGATATACGGAAAGCATAGTGTATTTAGCGCTTTATATAATCAAAATAGAGTTGTTTATAAGTTGTTAATAACCGAGTCGATCCATAAATCTTTATCTGACAAGGAGGTGAGTCTAGTAAATAACATAAAATTTGAGATTGTTGAAAGTTCATATATATCAAACCAACTTAATAGCGTTGTAGTACATCAAGGCATAGCTGCATTAGTTGCTCCTTTAGTTGAATACAATTTAGATGAGCTCATATCTTCTATTGATGATCTGAAGCAAAACCAAGACTTGAAAGATGCTAGTTGTTCGGTAGATGTTCTAGTTATTTTAGATCAGTTAACAGATCCTCATAACGTAGGTGCAATAATTCGCTCTGCCGCTGCTTTTGGTGCAAAAGGGTTGGTCGTTCCTAAGCATTCTTCTTCCAGAGAAAACTCTACTATTATCAAATCTGCTTCTGGTGCATTTGAACTTATTCCTATAGTTGAGGTTGTGAATATAGTTTCAGCTATAAAAATATTAAAAGAATCTGGTTATTGGGTTTTTGGTTTAGATTCTGATGGGAGCGATAGTATAACAGATATCGATTTTCAATCTTATAAAAAAGTAGTTCTAGTTATTGGCTCTGAAGGAAAAGGAATTAGGCCGTTAGTAGCTAATAGTTGCGATATTTTATTTAGAATTGATATGAATAGAGCAGCTAATTTGGAAAGTTTAAACGCTTCTAATGCTGCTGCTATAGCTTTACATACAATATATTCCTCTAGCAAATAAAATTTTAGAAACTTATTTAGTTAGCTAAATAAGTTAAAGACTGATTGGCTAAAAGTATTTTTAGTGATAATTAGATTTTAAAACAAAAATTAACAAAAGTATTAAAATGCGTTGTCCATTTTGCAATTTTTGGGACACCCAAGTTAAAAATTCTCGACCTTCTGAAGATGGTTATATAATCAAAAGAAGAAGATCATGCCACAATTGCGGTGCTAAATTCACTACTTTTGAAAGACTAGAAATAAAAGATATAATAGTCTTAAAACGCAATGGTGATAAGAAGCTATTTGATAGTATGAAATTACTTAAATCCCTTGAAATAGCAGCTCGCAAACGCCCCCTATCACATGATCAGCTGGAAGGAATAGTTTCTAATATTATTAAAAAATTGGAGAAATTTAGTGAGGGAGAAATTAGCAGCAAAATCATAGGCCAACTTTCTATGAGCGAGTTAGCTAAAGTTGATAAAATAGCTTGCGTGCGTTACGCATCGGTTTATCAGGAATTTAGTGACGTAAGTGATTTTACTAAATTCATCAATGAAATGATAAATCTCAATGATACTAAGTAGCATAGCTCTTTGATAAGTAAAGAGTTGACCTATTGCTTTAGACCATGTACTTCTAGTTTCTTGCAAATCTTGATTTCTGCTTATCATTTTTGGCAATTATATAAATTGAATTTTTTATTCTAAATCTTTATGTATAAATTTAATGAAGGGATATTATTTAAAATTTTAAATATAACTCTATTCTCTTTTTATTCAATATTATTAGTTAATTTACCTAAGGAACTTAGCACTGTAGTTATAATTTTTATATCATTGTTATTTGGTTTAGTTGGGATATCAGTATTGATGTTTGCGCTGAAAATATCGTTTAAGACTAATAGTAAGGGGTTATATTGGGTTCGTGCTATATTAAATATAGTTGGTATATTATCGTGGTTAGAAGCGCTAAAAGCAATTGGTGTTAATGACGGTGCTGCTATTGGTTACACCACGCCAATTTTTACTATGTTACTAGCAGTATTTTTTTGTAAGGAAAAATTTAATTTATGGTGTTTATTATCGATTTTGCTAGGTTTTTATGGTTCTTATATTATATTAAGCCCTAGTATTCATGATTTATCAAGTAGCTTAGGTGCTTTTCTTGCTGTGTTATCAGCACTTACTTGGGCAGTTTATGATATACTTTGTAAGAAGCAAACCAGTACCGAGCATTACCTTACACAAGCTTTTTATAACACCCTTACTACTATTATAGTCATTCTGCCTTTAGCTTCATATACTGCTATAAGCCGCAGTATTAGCATCATGACTTATAGTAATAACATTATTATTATAGCTATAATAGGCTTATTATCTGTTACTAATAAAGTTTTTTTATTTTTAGCTTATTCTGCTGCTCCTGTTAGCGTTCTGATGCCATTTAGTTACTTACGCATTATAATATTATCTTCTTTAAATTATTTAATTTTTAATCAAGCTCCTCAATCCACTACCTTAATAGGGTTTTTATTTATCAGCTTGGCCTCAACTTTAATATTTGTTATTCAATATTCAGGCAAGCAACTGCAATTTAAATGATGCTAATGAATTCAAGCCTAAACACTTAATAAGCGTAAGTTACAATAAAGTTAATTCAAATTATTTAAAAGTATGCTTGTAAGTTATATTTAAAATAGGTTATATTTCTTGGATTAAATACAAACTTTACTTAGTTAAAAGTGATGATTACTAGTTATAATAAAGGGATAACACTTAAAATTATAAATATAGTTTTATTTAGTTCTTATTCAATCTTATTTACTCTTTTACCTAAGGGACTGAGTACTATAGTTATACTTTTTATATCATTATTATTCGGTTTAATTGGAATATCAGGATTGATATTTGCATTAAACGTTTCGTTTAAGCCTAATAATAAGGGTTTGTATTGGATTCGTGCTTTATTGAATATAGTAGGTCTATTATCATGGCTAGAGTCGCTTAAGGCAATTGGTATTAATGAAGGTGCCGCTATTGGTTACACCACGCCAATTTTTACTATGTTACTAGCAGTATTTTTTTGTAAGGAAAAATTTAACTTATGGTGTTTGTTAGCAATTTTGCTAGGTTTTTATGGTTCTTATATTATACTGCACCCTAATATTCATGATTTATCAACCAGCTTAGGGGCTTTTCTTGCTGTGTTATCATCTTTTACTTGGGCAGTTTATGATATAATCTGTAAGAAGCAAACTAGCACTGAGCATTACCTTACACAAACTTTTTATACCATTCTTACTACTGTTATAGTCATGTTGCCTTTAGCTTCATATAATGCTATAAGTGGTAGCGCTAGCATTACTGCTTATAGTGATAACATCGTTATTATGGCAGGAGTGGGCTTGTTAGCTGCTGCTAATAATACAGTTTTATTTTTAGCTTACTCTGCCGCCCCTGTTAGCGTTCTGATGCCATTTAGTTATTTACGTATTATAATATTATCTTCTTTAAATTATTTAATTTTTAATCAACTTCCACAAGCCACTACTTTAGTAGGGTTTTTGTTTATCAGCTTAGCCTCGACTGTAATATTTATTATTCAATATTTAGGAAAGTTGCGTATAAATAATACTAAAACTTAATGTGATTTAATTTATATTAATTAAGAATGATTTAAATTAGTTAAAAACAAACAGTAATAAATTAAAATTAAGGATTATTAAATGACAATAAAAGTGTTAATGCCTGCTTTATCTCCTACTATGACTGAGGGCACTTTAGCTAAATGGTTAAAGAAAGAAGGCGATAAAATAGAACCAGGTGAAGTTATAGCTGAAATAGAAACAGATAAAGCTATAATGGAAGTTGAATCAGCTGATTCTGGAATTATAGGTAAATTACTCGTTGCTGAAGGAAGTACAGGGGTAAAGGTTAATCAGCTTATAGCTATTATATTAGAAGACGGAGAAGATATAGCTAATGTTAATACTAGCGAAATCCAGGAAATAAAAACGATCAATCAGCATAATGCCAATAGTGTAAAAAATGAAAAAGAAGAATTAAATATAAGATTAGATTCACCTAGTAAAGAAACAAAAAAATTAAGCGTTAGTCCATTAGCAAAAAGAATAGCTGAAAATAGCCGCATTGATCTAAGCTTAATTGAAGGCACTGGACCTCACGGGAGAATAATCAAAGCTGATGTATTAGATTTTTCTAAAGATCAAAGCGAAAACACAGCAGCTAATAATCAAATTCCTTTAGCTAACTCAGAAGTATATAGAGCAGTTGATATCTCTAGTATGCGCAAAATAATAGCTGAGCGTTTACTATATTCAAAGCAAAATATCCCTCATTTTTACCTTAACAGTGAATACAATGTTGATAAATTAGTACAGTTAAGAGCTCAGCTTAATGAACAAGGAAAATCATTAAATAATATGGAGTTAGAATATAAAATCTCTGTTAATGATCTTGTAGTGAAAGCAACATCGTTGGCTTTAAGAGCTGTTCCAGAGCTTAATTCAGCTTGGGATGAGGATAAAATATTACGTTTTTCTGATATAGATATTTCAATAGCTGTAGCTATACAAGATGGATTAATTACCCCTATAGTTCGTAAGGCAGATACCAAATCTATCTCTATGATATCTAATGAGATTAAGGCTTTGAGTAAAAAAGCTCAAGAACGTCGTTTATCTCCTGAAGAATTTCAAGGTGGTGGTTTTAGCATTTCAAATTTAGGTATGTATGGAGTTAAAAGTTTTAATGCTATAATAAATCCTCCACAATCTTGTATTATGGCAGTTGGAGCTATTATTAAGAAGCCTGTAGTGGATAATGACAATCAAATTAAAGTTGCTAATGTTATGGAAATAACATTATCCTGTGATCACCGTATTATAGATGGAGCTATAGCAGCTAAGTTTTTATTAGAGCTTAGAAGGTATATAGAAAATCCTTTGCTAATTTTGGTATAAAAATAGCTTTTAACTCTTAAGTTGTTTTATAATACAACTTAAGATAACTTATAAATTAATAATTACTAACAAAAGGTAATATAAGTGAATCATGATTATGATTTAGTGGTAATAGGTGGAGGTCCAGCTGGGTACGTTGCCGCTATCCGTTCTGCCCAATTAGGAATGAAGACTGCTGTAATCGAGAAATATGAACTTGGCGGAGTATGTTTAAATTGGGGGTGTATACCTACTAAATCTTTATTACGGTGTGGCGAAGTTTATAATTTAGCTAAACGTGGAGAAGAATTTGGGATCTCTTTTAAAGGAATAGAGGTAAATTTGCCTAGCATGATAAAGCGTTCGCGTAAAATTTCTCAACAGCTTACTGATGGGATAAAAATGTTAATGCGAAAAAATAATATTAAAGTTATAGAAGGTCATGCTAAGTTAGCTGGAAATGGAATTATTGAAATATTAACTAGTAATAGTAACGATAAATTAGAAAAACTTAAGGCTAATCATATTATACTTGCTACAGGGGCAAGGCCTAGAAATTTACCTAATTTACCTTTAGATCATAAGTTAATTTGGGATTATAAAGATGCCTTATTAGCAGAGCAATTGCCATCTTCTCTATTAGTTGTTGGAAGCGGAGCTATAGGTGTAGAGTTTGCAAGCTTTTACAATGCATTAGGTACCAAAGTAACAATAGTAGAAATCAATGAAAGAATATTATCTGCTGAAGATCATGAAATTTCAGAAGCTGCGAACAAAAGCTTTACCAAACAAGGAATAAGAATTTTGACTCAAAGCAAGATCAACAAATTAACTAGCTTTAATGACAGAGTCGAAGTTGAGCTAATTACTGCTGATGGCAAATTGCTAATTGAGGAGTTTAATAGAGTATTATCAGCTGTTGGGGTTATACCTAATACAGAAGATTTAGGATTAGAGAATACTAAAGTTGAATTAGACAATAATCGCTTTATTAAAGTTGATGATTATATGCGTACAAAAGAAAATGGGGTATATGCTATAGGAGATATTACTTACGCACCTTTGCTAGCTCATAAAGCAAGCCATCAGGCAGTAATATGTGTGGAAAAAATAGCTAACTTACCTAACGTTCACCCTATGAGGCCTCAGGATATTCCTGGCTGTACTTATTCTTATCCTCAGATAGCTAGCGTAGGCTACACTGAAAAACAAGCTTTAGATAAGGGTTTGGAAATAAAAGTTGGGCGCTTCCCTTATCATGCTAATGGTAAAGCCAAAGCTTTAGGTGACGAAGAGGGATTTGTTAAAACAATATTTGATGCTAATTCTGGTGAATTATTAGGAGTTCACATGATAGGTAGTGAGGTTACCGAATTGATTTCAGCAATGGTTTTAGTGAAGAAAATGGAAGGAACTGAAATAGATATAATGGAAGCTATTTTCCCTCATCCTACTTTGTCAGAAGCGTTACATGAATCAGCTTTATCTGCTTATAAAAGAGCATTGCATTATTAATTTTTTATACTTAATCAAATTTAATTGTATAATTTGCTTTGATTATTATTTATAAGAGTAATCTATATTTACTACCAGGTATATCATGAAACAAAAGTATCCAAAATTTGTTAGTGCCATTTTAATAGCACTTGTAATGTTATTAAATTCAATCAATCCCTTGATAGCGAATGCAGCAACATTGAAAAATGTTACACCTCAAGAATTTGTAGATCTAGTTTATAAGAATCAAAATAAGTATGAGGTTATATTTATGTTTACCTCTTGGTGCTTATTTTGTAAGAGATATTTACCAGAAATGGTAAAATTGCAGGATGATAACATAGATAAACTATCAGTCACCTTCTTATCTCTTGATCAAAAATTAGATAATTTATCAGCTTTTACTGAGAAGTTATCTAATTTTCCCATCGATATTTATAATTTATCTACAATGGATAATATTATTACAGTTTTTAATAGTTTAGGGGTAGAGTATGGAGGCAAAGTCCCTCATATTACATTGCTTGATCATAATCGTGGTATATTATTAGACGGTCATTACACTATACAAACTGTAAAATCGAAAATTAATGAATTGCTTGAAGAAGATAATAAACAACCGTTAATTAAGAATTAAGCGTAAATATGCTAGGGTTACGTAATTTGGTAGTAGATATTAACTGATTAAAATTAAATTGAAATTTTATTATGAAATGCAATGGTATATCTAGGCGTTATGCTAAGTCTTTGCTAGATGCTTCTTTAGTTATAGGTGAAGATCTTGAAATTTTATATAAGCAGCTAAGTTTATTGCGTGATTATATTAGTGATAATTCACATTTACGTTTTGTATTAGAAAGCAAAGTCATATCTTCTGTTATGAGGATGAAGCTATGGGAAAGTATTAGTGATTACTTTAATTTATCCAAGCTTGCTAATAATATGGTATTGCTTTTAATTAAAAATTCTCGTACCTACTTACTAAATCATATAATAGAATGTTTTCATGATATGAAATTAGATTATTGTGGTATAACTCAAGTCAAAGTCACTTTACCTGTGATTATTAATGATAATATTAAGCTAGAATCTATAAAAGAAGAAATGAGCGGCTATTTCCCCTTCCCTGTTCAGTTAGATTTTATTTATGATAAGTCTATAATTGCTGGAATTATAGTGGATTGGAACTCTTTTAGAGCAGATTTTTCTATACGCGCTAAACTGGATAAAATACGTAGTCATATGCTTGACCAAATTTAATTGTGAAATAATTTAGTAAACATAATAGGTAATGAATAATGAAAGCATCTGAAATCACAGCTATATTAAAAAAGCAACTAGTAGAAATGAACCATTCTGATAACTCTTTACAAGAAATAGGGAGTGTTATAAAGGTTTCTGACGGAGTAGCTGTGGTATATGGGTTAGATAATGTTAAGGCCGGTGAGATGGTGAAGTTTTCTAATGGTACTAAAGGAATGGTATTAAACTTAGAAGAAGATAATGTTGGAATAGTAATATTAGGAAGTGAGCAAGGTATACATGAGGGCGACACTGTATATCGTACAGAAAACATTTTCTCTGTACCTGTAGGTTATGGGTTAATCGGTAGGGTAGTAGATGCTTTAGGAAATCCTTTAGATGGTAAAGGCCCTCTAGAAAACGTTGAGTATAAACCTGTAGAAACAAAAGCTCCCGGAATATTAATGCGTCAATCAGTATGCGAACCTCTACAAACTGGTATTAAAGCTATAGATTGTCTCATACCTGTAGGTAGGGGGCAAAGAGAATTAATAATTGGTGATAGGCAAACTGGTAAAAGTACTATAGCGATAGATACTATAATTAACCAAAAGCATGTTAATCATAACACCACTAACAAAGAAGAAATGGTATATTGCATATATGTTGCCATTGGCCAGAAAAGATCAAGTGTAGCAAAATTGGTAAAAAAACTTGAAGCAGAAGGTTCAATGTCTTACTCTACTATTGTCGTAGCTTCTGCATCTGAACCAGCTCCAATGCAATTTTTAGCACCTTATACTGGATGTACTATAGGAGAGTTTTTTAGAGATAACAGTATGCATGCTGTTATAGTGTACGATGATTTAAGTAAGCATGCTGTGGCTTATAGACAGATGTCTTTATTATTAAGACGCCCTCCTGGCCGCGAAGCTTATCCTGGTGATGTATTTTACGTTCATTCTAGATTATTAGAAAGAGCAGCTAAAATGTCTAAAGAAGCAGGTGGAGGTTCTCTTACTGCATTACCAATAGTTGAAACTCAAGCTGGCGATGTTTCTGCTTACATACCTACTAACGTTATCTCCATTACTGATGGTCAGATATTTTTAGAAACAGATTTATTTTACAAAGGTATTAGGCCAGCAATTAATGTAGGGTTATCAGTAAGTAGGGTTGGTTCAGCAGCTCAGACTAAAGCTATAAAGCAAGTAGCTGGTAGTATAAAGTTAGAACTAGCTCAATATCGTGAAATGATGGCTTTTTCTCAGTTTGGTTCAGATTTAGATGCTTCTACTCAAAAGCTTTTAGCTCGTGGAGATAGATTAAGCGAATTATTGAAACAACCTCAACATGTTACTTTGCCTTTTGAAGAGCAAGTAATAATAATTTTTGCTGGTGTAAATGGTTATCTAGATCAAATAGATGTAAGAGATATACAGGCTTTTGAAGTTGAGTTATTAAGAGATCTAAGACATAAGAATTTAGGCTTATTAAGCAAAATTAGGGAAGAGAAAAAGTTGAGTGATGAAAGTATTACTACTATAAAAGAGATTTTAGAAACTTTTAGTAAATTATTCATTTCGTAATTGACATATATAGAGATATATTGAGGTATTAATGATAGGAGGTCTGTTGCTTTGTCATCACTGAAAATTTTAAGAGATCGTATAGGCTCTATACAATCTACTCGTAAAATCACTAGAGCTATGAAGTTCATATCGGCTTCTCGTTTACGTCAAGCTAGAGATAATGTAGAAGTTGCTAGTAACTATATACAGGAATTCAAAAAACTGATGCTTGAGGTTGACTGTTACTGTAGTACAGCAAATAATTTTTATGCTAGTAGTAGTACTATAGAAGAAGGTATACCTAACTTATTTATTATACTAACATCTTATAAGGGTTTGTGTGGCCAATTTAACTCTGTTATATTGAAAAAGCTTAAGGAGGAGTTATTGGATATAAATTCTAAAAAATTAAATGGGAATAAAGTTAATGATGTTGTTTTATGTATTGGTAAAAAAGGTTTTGATAATATAAAAAAAGATAAAGATATTGAAGTAATAAATTCTGATTTAACTGAACCTGTAATAAAAAACTATAGTTTTAGTTATTCAAAAAATATAGCTAATATGGTAAGCGATCTGTTACTGAAACGTACTTTTTATAATTGCTATGTGATTTATAATAGGTTTATTTCGATAATGCAGTATTCACCTATAATAGAAAGATTATGGCCAATTTCAATAAAAGAAGATTTTGAAGTTTCAAGCAATAACTTTTCTACTGATAAGTTGATATATAGTTCTGAACCATCTATTAATAAAATAAAATCTTATCTTGAGTCACAATACTTTGCAGTTAAATTTCATGAAGTTATGCTAAATAGTTTATGTAGTGAATATAGCGCCAGATTTGTAGCTATGGATAATGCAGCTAGAAATTCGGGAGAGATATTATTAAAGTTAAGTCGTGAATATAATAGAAGTAGGCAAGCTTCAATTACAAGTGAGTTAATTGAAATTATCTCTGGAGCTCAGTGTACGTAAAAATACTTGATAGCATATTATACAATAAGAAAAGAGAAATAAATATAACGAGGCACAATGGAAAAAAAACATGATTCAGTCAATAATAACCCTTTAGTTGGAGTTATAATTCGCGTTATAAGTGCTGTAGTGGATGTAAAATTTGAGAAAGAATTACCTCCTATACTTAATGCATTAAAGTGTTTTGATGGTGATAGAGAAATAATTTTAGAGGTAGCTCAACATATTGGGGAGAATATTGTTAGAACTATAGCTATGGATAGTACCGACGGGTTACAGAGAGGGATAAAGGTATTTGATACTGGAGAGACTATTACAGTTCCGGTAGGTAGAGAAACATTAGGGCGTATTTTAAATGTTGTAGGTCAGCCTATAGATAATTTAGGTCCCGTCAATACTAAGGAGCGTCATTCTATACATAAATCAGCACCAGAATTATTAGAGCAATCAACTAATTCTGAAATTCTAGTCACTGGAATAAAAGTGATAGACTTATTAGCACCATATCCTAAAGGCGGTAAAGTAGGTTTATTTGGTGGGGCTGGAGTTGGTAAAACGGTTTTAATAATGGAATTAATCAATAACATAGCTAAAGCTCATGGTGGCTATTCAGTGTTTGTGGGGGTAGGAGAGCGTACCAGAGAAGGTAATGATTTATATCATGAAATGATAGACTCAAAAGTAATTGATCTGGATGATGTTTCTAAATCCAAAGTATCTTTAGTATATGGACAAATGAATGAGCCTCCTGGAGCTAGAGCCAGAGTCGCTTTAACTGGCCTTACTATAGCCGAATTCTTTAGGGATAAGGAAAGGCAAGACGTACTATTGTTTGTGGATAATATATTTCGCTTTACTCAAGCTGGAGCTGAAGTTTCAGCACTGCTAGGACGTATACCATCTGCAGTGGGTTATCAGCCTACTTTGGCAACTGAAATGGGAGCTTTACAGGAAAGGATAACTTCTACCAAGCATGGTTCTATTACCTCTGTACAAGCTATTTATGTGCCCGCTGATGATTTAACTGATCCAGCTCCAGCTACTTCCTTTATTCACTTAGATGCTACAACAGTTTTGAGTAGAGAGATAGCAAGTTTAGGCATATACCCTGCTGTGGATCCATTAGATAGCACTTCGCAGATGCTCAGCGCAGAAATAATAGGAGACGAACATTATAAAGTTGCAAGAGAAGTACAGAGGATTTTACAAACTTATAAATCCTTGCAAGATATAATAGCCATCTTGGGTATTGATGAGCTCTCTAATGAAGATAAATTAACAGTAAATAGAGCCAGAAAGATACAGCGCTTTTTCTCTCAACCTTTTCATGTAGCTGAAGTTTTTACAGGTTCTCCAGGTAAATTTGTATCGTTAGAAGAAACTATAAGAGGCTTCAAGGAATTAGCTGAAGGGAAATATGATGATTTGCCTGAAGCAGCATTTTATATGGTGGGTTCAATAGAAGAAGCGATAGAGAAAGCTAAAACCTTATAATATAAGGATCACTAAAAGTTATGTTAACCCTAACTTTGGATAAGAGTTTGGGTTAACATTGTGGAGGCATTTTTAGAAGTATCAAAACAAAAATTTGTTAGATCAACGATTTTTTGCAGAACGCTGTAAGTTTTGAGGACAAGGAAAATAAAAGGATTGCTATGAGATTTCGATAAAACTGCTCATGTCTTTCTTAGTTTTATCGCTCTTGCTATTGCTAAACCAAATTATACAAATTATTTTATTAACATTGAAATAGCGCTATCCACCTAAGCACGTTCAAAGATTTTTGCTAAATCATTTAACGGGAGTTTAACATAAGTAGGTCTACCATGATTACACTGACTAGAAAATGGAGTTATTTCCATCATTCTTAGCAAATTGTTCATTTCAGCTATATTAAGTTTGCGCCCTGCCCTTATGCTAGATCTACAGGCTATATTTCCATATATTTCATCAAATTTGCCTTCAATTAAATTTTGATAAAGATCGATATCGTTAGCAATATCTGAAAGTAGTTCTATCATATCTATACCTCCTGGAATTGCAGGAATTTCTCTTAAAATTACTTGAGTTATACCATTACGTTCAATTTTTATACCTATGCTTTCTAACTTATCAGCTATATTAACAAGCGATTCAGCCCCAACCACTCCTAACTCAATTATTTCTGGCACTAATAGCATTTGACTCAATAACTTTTTACTAGATTTTATATCTTGTTTTATCTTCTCTAAAACTAATCTTTCATGGGCTGCATGCTGATCAACAATTACTATACTATCTTCAGCTTGAGATATTATGTAAGTATAATTAATTTGACATAAAGCAACTCCCAAGTTTAATGATGTATCACTGATATTTTGTTTTTCCAGAAAAGAATCTTCTGTTATTTGATTTTCTGCTGATTGTTTTATTTTTGAATTTAAATTTTCTAACGATCTTAATTTTTCCGAATTAATAGAGGAATTTTTCTCACTAACATAAGGATTAGCTTTAATATAACTATTATTTTCAGCTAATTGATTATTAGTAGCTTTTATTAAATTATCAGAGTCAGTGTCTTTTATGCTAGTGTTATAAAATTTCGGATCATAAATGCTAGAGCTAAAACCTTTTGTACTTCTTTTATCATTTATTTCGATAGTACTTTGAGTTAAATTGTTATTAATTACTTCAGATATTTTAGAGTGAATATCACTACTCACTCGAGTTGAACTAATACTATTACGTATAGCGTTAAATATTAGACCTTTAACTTTTTGCTCTTGCCAAAAACGTATTTGAGTTTTATTTGGATGAATATTAACATCTATCAAACTAGGGTTGATATCAATGAATAGTACTACCATAGGATAGCGATCATGTGGCAATAAACTATAATATGCTCCTTTAATTACATTATTCAGAAATTGATCTTTGACTACTCTACCATTAACATAACAATATTGTTTTTGTTTAGCGGTAGTCAATCTGCTATAAGTGGGTATAGTAGAATAACCAAATATTTTTAATTCTTCGCTCTCATATTTTATTTTTGTTGCATTGCTAAGAAATTCACTACCTAATACCTCTTTTACTCTTAAATCACTTCCTGAGTTATAATCATCGTCTTTAGTGTTATAAACTAATGGTGCTTTATCATTAATCTGTAAGCTAAAACTAATGTTATGACAGCTTAGAGCAAAACGCTGAATTAAATCTATGCATGCGATGTTTTCTGCCTGTTCGGAACGTAGAAATTTTACCCTAGTAGGTGTAGAATAAAATAAATCTCTAATTTCTATAGTAGTTCCTTGAGGATGGGATGCTGGAATAAGTTGATAATTTCCTGAATTTACGTCGTGTATATTAAGGCCACCTTCTACACTAAGTTTCCAAGCATTTGCTGATTTTTGAGATTTACTAACGATCGAAGTTCTTGATACGCTGCTTATTGCTGATAAAGCCTCTCCTCGAAATCCTAAATAACATATTTGATCAAGATTTTCATCATTAAGTTTGGAAGTAGCATATCTGCATAATGCTATAGGTAGCTCTTCTTTTTCAATTCCATACCCATTATCATTAACTAAGATTATGCTGCGCCCGCCTCTTTTGAAAATAACATTTACAGAAGTTGCGCCGGCATCTATAGAATTTTCTACCAGTTCTTTTACTACTGACATAGGTCTTTCGACTACTTCTCCTGCAGCTATTTTACTTATTGCTTGCTCTGATAGAAGTTTTATTGTCATTAATATACGATAAAAATATCTTGATAATATATATGATATATTATTTAGTTACAGCATTAAAGCTTATTTACTAGTATTATCCAATACATAATTCTGAAGGGAAGTGCTAGTATAAGGAGCTACTACTGCTTATGTGTTATCATATATAAAACGAGGCCGAAGTCAGAATCGAACTGACCAATCACGGATTTGCAATCCGTTGCATTACCACTTTGCTATTCGGCCAAAAATGCTTTAGATAAAAAAGAGCTTTTTGACTTTTTAAATTTATAAATAGCTAAAATTCACTATCTATAATTATGTTACGCCTTATTAAATTACAACTAGCTTATAATATCATGCTATAAAGAGGTAGGGTAGCAAACCAGCATAGTAAAAAAAGAAAGATCTGAGACTAAGATTATTTAATTTATTTAAAAATCTCTTTTTCTATGATCTATTTTTCTTTTTCTACGCAAAGATTCAGCTTTTCTCCTGACCTTTTCCTCTGAAGGTTTTTCATAAAACCTTTTATTCTTTATAGTACGAAATATACTTTCACGCTGCATCTTCTTTTTTAAATTTTTTAATGCATAATCAACATTGTTGAAACGTACTAATACACTTACCAATGTAAAACCTCCGATAAACGCTAATTTAAATAATATTAATATTAAAGCAATTGCAATTTTATGTACTTAGCTAGTATACAAAGCTTGTATTTTCCAAAACAACTTTATAGGCTAATAATTGAACTGCTAGAAACTTATATTCCATATATATATACTTTTTAACTTATTATTTCAATAAATAATTTAAAAGAAAAAAATTGATTTATTTTGCATTGCAATGTACGATCAATTTTTCATTAAAAAGCGTTAACACTAGCAAATTTTTATCTTAAAGCATAATTAATAGCTGTTGAAATTCCTTTTTAAGCTAAAGCTAAAGATCTTATGGCGGGCATAGCTCAGATGGTTAGAGCGCAAGTTTGTGGCACTTGAGGTCGCGGATTCGAGTTCCGTTGTTCGCCCCACTTTCAGTTTTATTTAATCTGATTTAGCAACCATAACATTATTCGGTTTGCTAAAGTTTTATGTCGATAAAATTTATACTAGCAATTATATTATCGGATAATATAGACTTACAAGTCGTAATTAGTAAATGCTATAATTAGTAAATTTATCGGATAATTTGCTATTTTTAGTTTTTTAATTCCTAATTAAGTGAGTTAGTTATGTTATATATCACAAAAATTATTCAAGATAATTTTTTTTCTAAGCTAATATATTTACCTAAAATACTTGATAGTACAATCGTTCGATATCATGACACATGCCTTACGGTAGAAAGCGAAATCAACTCACCAACATTCAATATTGCTTATCTACTCCCTAATTACATATATTCATTAAGCCAAGTCAATGAAGATATTTATAAGAAATATATAATAGCAGTTATAGAAGAAATCATTCCCTTTTTTAATGGCAAAAGTTTTAGCTGGTGGATTAGCCCAGCTGATCCTAATAACATTACGCTGGCTAATATTTTAAGAAAGTTAGCTTTTAAAGCTGATTCTTATAACTATGCTATGGCTATTGATAGTTGCGAGCAAAAAATAGATACTGATATTAAGCATCAAGTAAATTTTCAAACTACTCTATCGTTTCCTTCAAACTATAAAGAAGAAGACTCTTCAGATAAACAAAAAATTCTTGTACAACCTGTAATGAAAGTTGTAACTAGTCGTTCTGATTTCAGATTTTTTGCTCAAGTTATGAGTTTTTTTGATAATCAAGCTATCAATCTTTACGATAAAATAGCTAAATTAGAGTGGAGTAAGAAGGAGGAATTAAGACTATTTGTAGCTTATTTAAATGATTCTCCAGTAGCTGTTTCATCATTATTTTTTAGTCAAGATAATGAAGTTGCAGGAATTTCTGATTTAATTACAATACCAATAATGCGTAATCAAGGAATAGGTAGTTTTGTTATAAAGCATTTAATTAATTATGCTTCCGAAAAAGGAGCTAAGTTTATAACCGCAACTGCAAGTTCAGAGGAGGGAATGCGAATTTTTCGTAAGCTAGGATTTAAAGTTTATGGCAAATTTTGGTGTTATAATTGGGATCGGTAATTCAGTAGATATGGTAATGAGATAGTGTTGGAATTAAGTTTATTGTTGCAATTTTATGGAAAATAGCTTAAAAACTTATCTTAAATTTATTTTTAAGTTTCTAATAATTAGTGTACCATGTATCTCGAAAAAACATTATCAATTATTAAGCCAGATGCTACAAAGCGCAATATCACTGGTCTCATAAACTCTAAGTTTGAAGCTGCTGGTTTACGCATAGTAGCACAAAAAAGGATTTTGCTTACAAAAAAAGAAGCAGAAGCTTTTTACTTCATTCATAAGGATAGGGCATTTTTTGATAGTTTAGTAAATTTCATGATTAGCGGCCCAGTCGTAGTTCAAGTACTAGAGGGTGAGAACGCTGTATCAAAAAATCGCGATATTATGGGAGCTACTAACCCTAATGAAGCTGCAATCGGAACCATTAGAAAAGATTTCGCTCTAAATATAGAAGAAAATTCGGTTCATGGATCTGATTCTGTTGAAAATGCTGCAAAAGAAATAGCATTTTTTTTCGCAGAAAAAGAAATAGTAGCTTAAATCAAAGTCTTCTCCTTAAATTAATAAAGCAAATTAAGAACTTATTTACTCTTTATAATAATGCTTAGTCTTAACAAATTTGATAATCCTTGGGAAAAAAAGAATAATGATGAATCTTATAATAAATCAGGTAGATCAACTAATTCTGGTGAAGATTTGTTTAGCATTATAAATAAAATACTTAATAAGCTTCTTAAACTTGGGAATGCAGGAAATAATAATCAACCTAGTAATGAAAAAGGAAGTTCAAATATTTTGTTACTATTACTCTTTCTTTTAGCATTGTTATTAATTTGGTTAGTAACAGGTTTCTATACAGTAAACACTAATGAAGAGGGTGTGGTAATGCGTTTGGGCAAGTATAACCGTACTTCTATTCCTGGGTTGAATTATAAATTACCTTCTCCAATAGAAAGTGTTGACAAAGTAAGCGTAACTAGAATTAACAAAGAACTAATTGGTATAAAAAAAGCTAATAAAGATTCTAAAGATCTTTCTTTTAATAATACTAGTGATGAAAGCGATACAAGCAGTGATATAGAAAGCAATCAAATGCTAACAGGTGATGAAAATATAATTGATATGCATTTTTTTGTACAATGGTATATTAAGGATGCTAAGGATTATCTATTCAACATCAAGGAAGATTTGTTAGGAGAAAATACTGTTCGCATTGTTTCTGAAAGTGCTATGAGAGAAGTAATAGGTACTGTTAAGCTTTATGAAGCTCTATCTGAGCAACGTCAAGGTATAGAGCAAAAAGTAAGGCAAATAGTTCAGGATACTTTAGATAGCTATAAATCAGGAATACAAATAGATAGCATAGGTATTTTATATAGTTATGTTGCACCTGAGGTTATGGATGCTTACCGAGATGTTCAATCCGCTAAAGCTGATAAAGAAAGAGAGATCAATCAAGCGCAAGCTTATCGTAATGATGTAATACCGAAAGCTAGGGGAGAGGCGCAAGCAATCATAGAAGAGGCAAGAGCTTATCGGGAATCCGTTGTCGCTAAAGCGAAAGGTGAGGCAAGCAGGTATTCTTCAGTATATAATCAGTATCAAAAATCCAAAGAAGTAACACGAAGACGGATTTATCTAGAAACTATGGAAGAAGTATTAAGCAAAGTAGATAAAGTTATAGTTAGCAAGCAATCCTCTTCTCCATTGGTTCCTTTTATGCCTATGCCTAATATTTTTAATAAAAGTAATTCAGATAGTAATGCTTCTATAGTAAGTAAATAGTCTAGTAAATTATACTATCCAGAAATAAAGATTTAGCAGGAATAAAGCGCTAAGCATAGAAAAGTTAAACATAAGCGACGAGTTAAAATAAAAAAGCAGTTGTGAGATTAATATTTCAAAGCAGCATCTATAGCATCAGCGAAAGAAGTGTATTTGCCCCAGTTCGTTGATTACAATATGAAGTTTGAATCCATAGAACCAGCCTTTTATTGTCTTCCCTAGCTTTGCAAAACCTTCAAATATAGTCATTCCAGTTGAGATTAATATGAATAATTGATATAAATAAGGGATGTT
>CAYLWW010000011.1:0-24351 GCA_964387585.1 uncultured Candidatus Midichloriaceae bacterium | reverse complement strand
ATGCTATCGATCAAGCCTTTGAATTCTATAATTATCAATTGGAATGACTATATCAGAAAACTACGAAATTATAATAACCGAAGATTTTTATGAGTCAATTTATATAAAAAACGTCATATTATTGAGCATTTTTTTGGCAGAATGAAGTAAAATAAAAAGATTGCTATGAGAGATCGATAAAATAGATCATTCCTTTCTTAGTTTCATTGCTTTTAATATTGCTAAATTATTTTGCTTAATCTGGCTAAGATATGCTAAGGAAACTCCCTTTTACTTAATACTTTTGCATTCTGATTCTTTTGAGATTATCTTTTTCCTCTAACAATTAAAGTATTTTTTTAGACGAGCCATTAAGCTATCTACGATGTAATGAGCATCAAAATCGTTACTTTGTATTATTATGTCTGCTTGATTATAAATAGGATAACACTCATCTATCATTTTTTTTAATACTTCAAGTTTATTCTCGCAATTGAGCTCTGGCCTAGTATTACGTTTAGCAACTCTATTATATAAAACATCTATATCTGCAGATAACCAAACTGATATGGCTTTCTCCTTAATTATTGAACGTAAATCTTCGTTTAAAAATGTGCTTCCACCTGTTGAAAGAACAGTTATACCATAACTTAGTATTTCTTTAACTACTTCTTGTTCTTTAGCTTGAAAATATGGTCCTCCTTTAAAGTCGTATATATCTACTACACTTAATCCTTCTCGCTCTTCAATCACTCTATCGCTATCATAAAATTGTAAGTTAAGCTTTTTAGCTATTTTCTTACCAATAGTAGTTTTTCCGCTTCCCATAATACCTATTAGCACTAAAGGTTTAGTAATTAACTCTTTCATTCCAATATGTTCACTAAAATATACTAATTATTTTCTCTTTACTATAATTCAAAGATTAACTTATGGGTAGTATTTATTATAAAAAAGACTTTAATAAGTGATATGTTAAATGAAATTAATTTAAATCAATATGTTAGCGCGTTATATGTTACTCAAAAACAAAAAATTTCAGTATTTTTCTACTCATCTCTGTATATAATTCTTGTAGCATTCGCTTTTGGTAAGTTCTGCAAATTATCGCTTATTCATTTACTAGCAGTAGCTATACTAATAGTGAAATATTCGCTTTATTATCGAATCTAAAACTAATACTCCTTTGGAAGTAGTGCTCATTCTGTTATCTTTTAGCGTTAGAAAACCTTGATCTTCTAAATTTATTATTTCTCTATAATTAAGATTTTTAAAATTATCTATTAATAATCCTTCATTCAACCTTAATCCCATAAGCAACTTTTCTGACTCCATCTGATAATCAGATAATTTTTCAAAAGACTCAATTCCATGTCCAACTCTATCAACATAGCCAAGCCATTTTTCAGGTATTTTCCAATCATACGTAGCTATTTTACTATTATAAAATTGCCCTAAATTATCTAACTTGCTTAAATGATGAGGAATTTCATCTAAAGAACTAATAGTATAGCGACCATGAGCACCAGGGCCTATCCCTATGTAATCCCCATAACGCCAATAAGTTAAGTTATGCTTAGATTCTTTCCCTTTTTTAGCATGATTAGAAATTTCATAAGCAGGTAAACCATTATCAACAACAATTTGCTGAGTAAGATTATAGAAAGTTGCAGCTTCGTCAGCATCCATAGGAATTAAGTTACCATTAGCTGCATGCTTAGCAAAAAGAGTACCATCCTCTATTGTTAACTGATAAAGAGAAATGTGATTACCTACCAAGGTAATAGCTTGGAGTAGCTCTTTTTCCCACTCTTTTAATTCTTGCTCAGGCAAAGCGTATATTAAATCAAACGAGTAATTCTCAAAATTATCAGCTACCTTTTTTATAGCTGCTATACCCTCTTGAGCGCTGTGCTTACGCCCAAGAAATTTAAGATTTTTTTCATAAAAGCTTTGTATACCTAAAGAAACCCTATTAACACCTAATTTACCTATAGCAGATAGCTTACTTACTTCTGTAGAAGTAGGATTAGCTTCAAGGGTAATCTCTATGCAATCAGAAAAAGAACCTAAAGTAGCTAATTTATCAATAACAGCACCTATTAACTCAGGATCAGCTAATGAAGGAGTGCCACCACCAAAAAATATACTAGTAATAGTACGATTTTTTAATAAAGGTTCATATGAGCCTATTGCATTCATATAACTATTCATCCATAATTTTTGATCTATAGCATCTCTTACATGGCTATTAAAATCGCAATATGGGCACTTAAATTGACAAAATGGCCAATGAATATATACTGCTAATGAATTTTTATTACCAGCTATATTAAGCTGATTTTTGGAATAATTCACTGAAAAAGCCACTTAATTTATTAATAAACACTTTATTCTTAATGCCCTATCCATTTTATAATTAAGGGAGTTGCTAACATTAATTTGATAAATGCACTCTAATAGCATACTTATTACATTCGGAAAGAAGTAAATCAGACTTACTAGAAGAATCATTGCCAAGATCGAAACCATTGAATACATCAACATGTTTAGCGTTTGCCGCATATTTCAAATCAATCATAGCAGTTTCATCTAACTCATCTTCTACACTACAAATTTCTAATTTATCTATTTCAGATTTAATAGAAATATTATTATTAGACTTAAATTTCCTCACTAACTCTAATAATTTTATTACTAAATTACCCTGTTTTATTGATTTTTCATCTGTAAAATAATTCTCAATTATAGGCCAATTATTAATGCTATGAATGCTATTTTGCTCCTGGAAGATTCTCATATATAATTCATCAGTAATGTAAGGTAAAAAAGGGGCAAATAACCGTAATAAACCATTTAAACAATAAAATATTGTTAAGATAGCGCTTTGACCACTATGATCATCAAACCTATTGTATATCCTATGCTTAATTAGCTCTAAGTAATTGTCACAAAAATCATTCCAGAAGAAATCTTCTATAGCAACTCTAGCATCACAATATTCAAACTCATCAAATTTTTTAGTAGCTATTTTTATAGCAATATATAACTTGCTTAATATCCACAAATCTAAAGTGCAGCTAATCTTTCCTAATTGTAAAGTAGCCAAAGGAGTATCGCTTTTGTAAGAAGTTAAATTCTGTAAATGCAAAGTACAAAACTTTGCAGCATTCCATAGCTTATTTAAAAGTTTTTTGCCAATTTTAAATGTTTCTTCGGAGTAAGTAATATCCGTTCCTAATTTTGAAGTCGAAGCCCAATATCTTACAACATCAGCTCCTTTGTCTAAAATAAGCTCTCTTGGAGTTACAACATTACCTTTAGACTTACTCATTTTCGTTTTATCCTCAGCTAAGCACCAACCACTAATCATTAGATTATGCCACGGTATACTATCCTGATGCAAAAAAGATTTCACTATAGTACCAAATGCCCAAGTACGTATTATCTCATGCGCTTGAGGCCTTAAGTCAAAAGGAAATAATTTATTGTGTCTTTCTTGATCTAACATATAATTTCCATCAATACCCCAACTGGAAAGTTGCGGGCTAACTGAGCTTGTAGCCCAGGTATCCATTACATCATAATCAGGAATAACTTCTTCCTTAGTATAACCTAAAGGTAAATCAACTAAGGGATTTACTGGCAATTGGTTTAATGCTGCCATTATTGGCTTACCCTCTTCTCCTTTTCTTTTAGAATACCATACTGGAAAAGGAACGCCAAAATAACGCTGCCTTGATATGCACCAATCCTGATTTAATCCGTTAATCCAATTATCTAAACGAACTTTCATGTAAGCAGGATGCCAATTACACTCACTTGCCTTAGTAAGCAATGCATTCTTGTGTTCTAGCACACTAATATACCACTGTTCGGTACTAATAATTTCAAGCACAGCACCAGAGCGTTCAGCACATTTCACAACTTGAGTAACAGGCTCTTGCTTTTCTAGCTTATTACATTCATTCAGTAATTCAATGATCTTCACCCTAGCTTGCTTAACTTTAAGGCCATTCAATACTCCTGCTTGCTGCATAGTACCATTTAAGTTAATACAAGAAACTATAGGCAAATTATAACGCCGCCACCAATTGATATCTTGTATATCTCCAAAAGTACAACACATAACTAGTCCTGTACCTTTATCTGGATCAACTTCATTATCAGCAATTATAGGCACTACATTGCCAAAAATAGGTGTAATAGCCTGCTTATCCTGTAAATATTTATACCTATCATCTTCAGGATTATATAATAATGCTACACAAGCAGGAATAAGCTCAGGTCTAGTAGTAGCTATTATAACTTGGCCTCCATCAGCAATATCAAAAACTATATTATTAAATGTACCCTGTTGCTCTTTATCTTCTATTTCCGCTTGCGCTATAGCAGTTTGATCAATTGTATCCCAAAAAGTAGGAGCATAATTACGTTTAATATGACCCTTATAATATAAATCAAGAAATGACATTTGCGAAATTAACCTAGAGCGCTGACTTATAGTTTGGTACTCATGATTCCAATCTACGCTTAAAGCTATAGACTTAAATAAGTTGCGGAATTCTTCTTCTGCTTCGCTTATAACAACTTCACATAACTTTATGAACTCTTCACGCGAAACATCTTTCGCTCTTATACCTTTGACCTTTTCTACCAAACGCTCAGTAGGTAAGCCATTATCATCAAATCCCATTGGGTAAAAGACAGTTTTGCCTTTCATACGCTGATAACGAGCTATAAAATCTGCTTGTGTATAGCTGAATATATGACCCATGTGAAGTAATCCAGAAACAGTCGGGGGAGGGGTGTCTATAGAAAAAGTTTCGTCCTTTGATTTACTTGAATCCCATGAATAAACTTTTTGTTCATCCCATAACTTACGTAATTTTTCTTCTATTTGCTTATGGTCATAAGAGCTAGATATAAGTTCCATAATAAAAAATTCTATTAATTCTAATCAACACCATTGCTTATAAAGCGTTTTATCAAACTAAACTAAAGCTGTTTTGAATAAAACACTTAATATAAAATATAGGTAAAATGAAAATTGTTTTGATAATGTGTAATTTACGCATGATAGTAGCTTTATCTATAAATTACAAAGTTAATTAATGATTAATCCAAGTAAACAACAGGTAATATGATAGAATGGAAAGTTACACCCTATTATATTATCTTCTAAAGCTAATTTAAATTAATTATAAAACTATACCATTAATTTAGGATTAACCCACTTGTCGAATTCTTCAGCACTAAGTAAGTTACTAGCTATAGCCGCCTCGCGCAAAGATATTCCTTGACTATGGGCATGTTTAGCTATTTTAGCTGCATTATCATAACCAATATGGCTATTCAAAGCTGTCACTAGCATCAATGATTGCTGTAAAGAATCGCTAATTTTAGCTGTATTAGCTTTTATTCCGATTAAGCAATTTTGAATAAAACTCATCATACCATCAGATAATAAAGCTATGGAATGAAGAATATTATAAATTATAACTGGTTTATATACATTGAGTTCCAAATGGCCCTGAGAACCTGCGATGGTTACAGCTGTATGATTGCCCATAACTTGAACGCAAAGCATAGTAAGAGCTTCGCACTGAGTGGGGTTAACTTTGCCTGGCATTATAGAAGAACCAGGCTCATTTTCTGGCAATATCAATTCACCAAAACCACAACGAGGTCCAGATCCTAATAATCTTATATCATTAGCAATCTTCGTTAAACTTACTGCTATAGTATTAAGTACTCCACTTATCTCTACTAAACTATCATTACTAGCTAGAGCTTCGAATTTATTAGGAGCAGTAATGAAATCATAACCAGTAGCTTGAAGTATTTCTTGAGCAAATTCTTCAGCAAAGCCTGAATAAGCATTTAATCCTGTACCAACAGCTGTACCGCCTTGAGCTAATCGTAAAACGCTAGATAAACTTTGATTAATACGTTGTATATTATACTCAATTTGAGCAGCATAACCTGAAAATTCTTGCGATAGGTAAATAGGGGTAGCATCCTGCATATGAGTACGACCCACTTTCACTACTTCCGCAAATTCTTCTTCTTTCAATAAAAGGCTGTTATAAAAGCTTTGTAATGCTGGAAGTAATTTTTCATTAATCTCACAAACAGTAGCTATATGCATAGCGGTGGGAAAGCAATCATTTGAAGATTGGCACATATTAACATGATCATTAGGATGTACAGGAGATTTACTACCAATCTCACCCCCTAATATTTCTATCGCTCTATTAGCAATAACTTCATTTACATTCATATTTGTTTGAGTACCAGAACCAGTCTGCCAAACTGAAAGAGGAAAGTTATCTTCTAGCTTGCCATCTAAAATTTCATTAGCTGCTTGAATAATTGCTTGAGCTAATTCATGCTTAAGCTTACCTTTTTTTTGATTTGTAATAGCCGCACATTTTTTTACCAAAACTAAGGCTTTTATCAATGATTTGGGCATTTTATCATCAGCAATTTTAAAATTCTCCAATGATCTTTGGGTTTGAGCACCCCAGTACTTATCTTTTGGTACTTGCACATTGCCAAAAGAGTCTGCTTCTATCCTATGTTTTTCTATATTACTCATTTTGATATGAACTCAATGTAAATTAATTAAATCTAAAGCCTTTGAAAAGAAGCAGCTTTTTCTAACACAGCGCCAAATTTAAGCACACTTTCCTCATCATATAATCTTCCTATAAGCTGTAATCCTAATGGTAAACCATCGCTTTCCATTTTTACTACTGGCACTGAAATTCCAGGTAAACCAGCCAAACTAGCAGGAACAGTCAATATATCATTCAAATACATGGTTATTGGATTACTAATCTTTTCATTCACAGCAAAAGCTGTAGAAGGGGTAGTTGGAGTTAGTATAACATCAACCCCTTCAAAAGCATTAGAAAAATCCCTAGCTATTAAATGCCTAACTTGTTGAGCTTTAGTATAATAAGCTCCATATGACTCGGCAGATAAAGCATAAGTTCCCATCATTATACGTCTTTTTACCTCGCTACCAAATCCAATTGCTCTACTTTCAGCCATCATCTCTTGTACCTCTTGTCCAGGCTTACTGAAACGAAATCCATAACGCACACCATCATAACGAGCAAGATTTGAAGAAGCTTCAGCAGGAGCAATAATATAGTAAGTAGCCAGAGCAAATTTAGTATGGGGCAAGCTAATATTGACAATTTCAGCTCCAGCTTCTTTCAACCATAGCTTACCTAATTCCCAAGCATCCAATACACCTTTATCCATACCATCTACCATATACTCGTTAGGTATTCCTACCTTTAAGCCTTTAATGCTTTTCCCTACAGCGTCGGAAAATTTTGGTACTGGCAAATTAACTGTGGTAGAATCTTTGGGATCATAGCCACATATAGACTCTAACAATAAAGCTGCATCTTGAACTGACCCAGCAAAAACTCCAGCTTGATCAAGCGAACTGGCAAAAGCAACCATCCCCCATCTAGAACAACGACCATAACTAGGTTTAAGCCCCACTATGCCACAAAAAGAAGCAGGCTGCCTTATAGAACCGCCAGTATCACTGCCTAATGCCCCCATAGATATCCTAGCAGCTACAGCTGCTGCAGAACCTCCAGAAGAGCCACCAGGAACTAACGAAGTATCATCCCCCTTACGCTTCCATGGGTTTATAACTTGACCAAAATAACTATTTGAATTGGCAGACCCCATAGCAAACTCATCCATATTAGTCTTGCCAAGGCATATCCCACCATTTTGATATAATAGACTAGTAACAGTTGATTCATAAGTAGGAACAAAATTCTCCAACATTTTAGAACAAGCCGTCGTAGGGATTCCAGCAGTACAAAATAAGTCCTTTATTGCTATTGGTATCCCCTCTATTACACCACCTTCACCTTTTCTGATACGCTCATCAGCGAGGCTAGCTTGACTCATAGCTAATTCAGGAGTTAATCTTACAAAAGAATTAAGAAATTCATACTCTAGAGCTCGATCTAAATAAGCTTTTACTAATTCAGAAGCAGTAAACTCCTTCTTATTCATTAATTCCTTAGCTTTGCTAATTGAGAGATTAGTTAAATCAGTCATAACTTTGCTATTTACTTAAATTATAATTGCTTAAATTATAAGCATCTCGTTAGTTCTAACAATAGATACAAATTAGAATTGTGCAAACAATTTTTAATCTTATATGCAATTAAAAAACTAATTAAAAATTTATCTAAACACCTCTAACACTTTAAAAAGCTCACCCATATGTTCATTAGATATTAACCTATCTAATTGCCTATTTATTGCTTCTTTATTAAATGTAAGCTTAGAGAGATAATTTGCTCTATCAACTATTCCATACTTCAGTAAAAAGTCCCTTTGAGTTGATATAGAAGATTTTAAAGTACTAAAGCGGTTGAAAGTATTTTGTAATGAAATAAAATCGACCATTGCAGATAAATCGCAATCACCTAAATTTGTAAAAATAGAAGATAATTTAGTATGCTTATAAACTGCTTGTAGCGAGCTTACTTTTGGTAACTTAAGATAACCATAGTCTACGATTAAACTAGCGCCATGATAGTTTGACAAAAGCTTAGCTATAATAGAAGCGGTATTATAAGCAGTTGGGGATACTTCAAGTATATCTCCTGGCTCTAAGTCTTTAATCAATTTGGATTCAGAGAATACATTATTATTAAATAACTGACTAGCAGATGGGTTTAAAATATTAGAAAAAATACCAAATTCTGAAGTTAAAAAAAATTCACCCCCAGATCTTAATCCGACTTTTATCTCAGAAAAAAATGGGGATTCAGCTGTTCTGATAAGTTGCTTAATAGGCAAAGCATCAAAAAATTCATTAGCTATAACAAATAATATTGGAAAATACTGCCCACCTTCAGTAAAATCAATTAGCGTTAGTTCTTCAATATTTCTATACCAGCTAAATGCTAAATTATTGTAAGTAGAAAATAGATTTTTTTGCTTGATAGATAAAGCTAAACTGCTTTCTATAAAAATTATTTCCTTTAATTGATCATATAGTGGCTTAATCTTTGAAAGTGACCGCAATAAGTCACTCATCAAAGTGCCATTTCCCGGTCCTAATTCAATCAGTATTAGCTTAAATTTTAACTTAGAAATACACTCGGTGTTGAGCTTATTAACATAAGCAAGCCAAGTATTTGCAATCCATACAGCTACAACTTCCCCAAACATCTGACTAATCTCAGGAGCGGTAATAAAGTCTCCTACCTTACTTATAGAGTCACGAGCTTTATTATAATAGTGATGTGATACAGTGCTAAAAAAATAATCTAGTGGTATTGGACCGTTATTAATTATAATAGAAGTTAAATAACGATATAAATCAACCATTTACACACTTTTAAAATGATTTTTGCTTAAATAAAAATATTGTCAGTATATTACTTTTATTTTTATAGAATTTCTTATTATTGCTTTTAATCATTCAATAATATACTGACAATGTATTTTTTCGTAAAACAATAAAATTTTTTATTAGATTTATAAACATCTTGCAGTTTAAAATATTATATGTTAAATTTCTAGATAACCAAATGAGAATGATTTGCAATTGCATTTAAGTTGAACAAGAAATACAATAATTACAAGTGGAAATATGCTTATACCTATCACATCTCTAAACACAAATTTACCAGCCGTGATCAAAGTATTGAATCTAAATAATAGCTTAGTGAAACGCCTTATGAGCTTAGGTATATATCGCACTAAGATAATATCTCTGTTAAAAAAGCATGATAATATAGTACTTATAGCCGTTGATAACGCAAAAATAGCGATAAGCACAGCTATAGCTAAAAAAATGGAAGTAGAACCAGTTAAAGATATTTCCAAAAATTAATCTATGAATAATACAAATGATATATATTCAGGTTCATCAAATATTCCAATAAAAATAGCAATACTGGGAAATCCAAATTGCGGCAAAACCACTATATTCAATTACTTAGCTAAACAAAAACAAAAAACTGGAAATTGGTCAGGAGTGACCACTAGCGCGACTTCTAAAAAAATTACTATAGCTGGAAGATCGATTGAATTGATAGATCTACCTGGAATATATAGTATATGCAACAATACAGCTGATGACATTAGCTATCAAACAGCGCCAGAAGGAAATAATAGAGAGAAATCAAAATCCCTAAAAGAGGATAATGCAGATAATTACACCATAGATAGCTCAATAGACGAAAGCGTAACATGCAATTTCTTAAAACAAAAAAAAGTAGATTTCATCATTAATGTTATAGACGCCATACATATCAAACGCGATTTGTACTTAACTCTACAACTAATAGAATTGGGATTCCCATTAATTATCGTGATAAATCGTATCGATATAGCAAAACGCAAAGGAATCAATATAGATTACGCATCTTTGGAAAAGCAGATAAAAATTCCAGTTATAGCAGTAAACTCAAAAAAAAGATCCAGCCTAAATGAACTGGTTGAAATTTTAGCAAATAATGAGGCTTTGGTAAATTTAACCAATAATCATAATGCGATTATAGCAAATCATAAGCTAAAATATCCTGATTTAGTAGAAGAAGCCATAGAAGAGTTGAAATCGATAATTAATAGCTCATTAATAGCTAAATGGCAAATATTAAGGATCATAGAAGGGGATAATCCAGCAACTTATTTAACAGAAATTAGCAAAGAGGTACAAAGGGAAATTGATGATTGCTTAGATAAATACAATAATACTAGTATTAAAAATTACGATGAAAAACTAGATTTGATAATAGCTAATGCAAAGTATGAAAACATAGAGAACATAACAAAGCAATTAATCCAAGTCGATAATAATTATACAGAGCCTAGAATAAGCTTAGATAATATACTACTGCATAAATGGCTATCTATTCCGATATTTATATTAATAATGCAAAGCTTATTTTTATTTACTGTAGAGATAGGTGGATTCCTTAAAACTATATTTGAAGATATTACTCAGGTAGTGTTAATAGATGGAATAACAGCGTTACTAAATCATATAACTAATAATTCATCATATGTTGCAATATTTTACGAAGGTATAGGAAATGCGATAAAGACCTTAGTATCTTTTGTACCTATAATATGGACTTTATATTTTGGTTTAGCTTTCTTAGAAGAATCTGGCTACATGGCTAGAGCAGCCTTCACTATGGAGCATTTACTAAATAAAATAGGATTACCTGGTAAAGCAGCAATCCCTCTTATAATAGGCTTTGGATGTAATGTTCCGTCAATATTTTCTTCTCGAACCATAGAGAATCGCTCTCAAAGAATTGCTACCATACTTTTAATTCCATTTATGTCATGCAGCGCAAGACTAATGGTTTTTACATTATTTGGTTCAATTTTTTTCCCTAATAACTCTGCTCTTGTAATATTACTACTATATCTAATAGGATGTGTAACTGGGTTAGGAATGATTTTTATATTTAAAAAATATCTTTTAAACAATGATAACTCAAAGAATGCATCATTTATTCTAGAATTACCAGAATATTCATGGCCTAGGCTAGTGATGATGGTAAAAGCAGGATTAAACCAAGCGAAGTACTTCATTTATGGAGTAGGAAAAAATTTAATCATAATCGCAGTATTGGTTAATTTATTCAGCTTAATTAATTTCAGCGGAAAAATAACCACAAAAGATCAATCAATATTAGCAAAAACTTGTCACTTTATAATACCTATATTCAAACCTATGGGTATTAGCGAAAATAACTGGCCCGCAGCGCTCAGCCTACTAACGGGAGTATTAGCTAAAGAAGTAATAGTAGGAACTTTAACTAGTTTATACGAAATTCATGAGAACCCTAATACTGGCAATCTGAATCAAGAAGGTATGCAACCATTGAATTTTCAAAATTGGCAAGAGGGATTGAAATCTAGTATGGGAAATTACGCTGCGGCATTATTAAATTCAGAAGTAGATGATGTGAAGGCTAATGTAAAAAGCAATTTGGTAAATGAGCGAATAGAACAAGAAATTATAAAAAGATTTTCAACGCAAGCTAATGTATTTGCTTACCTATTATTTGTATTGCTATACTTCCCATGTGTCTCAGTATTCACAACAATAGTAAAAGAAATAGGTATAAGATACGCTTTAATAAGCGCAATATCTTCTACCAGCATAGCATATATAGCTAGTGTAGTTTTCTACCAACTATCCATACTCACTTCGGTGTTAGAATTAAACGATAAAATGTTGATTAACTTAGGATTAACTATATTAATCACTCTAATAATTTGTAAAATCATAATGCAATTAGCTATTGGCTCACAAAAAACTAAAGAGATATATTAATTTCTAAAGGCGTTAGTTAAATGATATTTATCATCAAGCAATATTTAAAGACTCATAAAAAGGTAGATATTTTAGAACTTCAATACACTTTCAAACTAGATCGCACCTCTTTATCCCATATACTAAACAAATGGATAAAAAGCGGCAAATTAGTAGAGATTAGTAATGATACCTCTCACTGCCAAACTACAAAATGCAACAACTGCAAAACAGGATGCAGCAAATTAAACAATAAAGTTTACTATCAATGGATTGAAGAAGAAAATGTCAATTGCCATAACTATCAATTAGATTCAATTGTTACTTAATTTTATTTGACTTGAAAATGAATTTTTTTAATACTAAAAAGTTAATTAACAGCAACAAGCACTGATACCATAATTGAATCATTTTTAGACGATAACCATAAGCGTAGTTAACAAGCAATCTCACAGTAAGAATTATAATAATGGCTATAAAAAAAACTAAAAATAATATAACTAGATTTTCACTGCTAAAAATCTTATTATATTTATGAGTGAACATTTTAAATATTAAGTACTCTAAAAATGATAATCCTACAATAGATCCGTCTAAAAAATCTTTTAATAAGCTTAGTAGTAATATATTAAATAGCGACAACTGATTAACATAAGCCATACTAAGTAAAGTGCTGCCTAAAATGACATCAAATATCTTACTAACTGAAAAATTTAAAACAGGCGAATGCCCTATAAACAAAGCTAATAGAAATAGCAAGTTAAATTTTATTTTACTCAGAATTGATATTAAAAAGCTCATTTATATATTATATAATAGTATTATATGTAATAGATAAAATTTAAAAAAATAATAAAAGCTTATAAAACAAGCTTAGTAAGCTTTTTCTTATATTAATAAATATTTGTACTAAGCAGAAATATGATAATTTACGCTACTATAGTAGTAATAATACTTAAATCCATCAATATTCAAAGTACATATAATTTTTTTATATAATTAGCATCTTGTGAAGCTAAAATTTGAGCATATATTTATAAATAAAAACTTAAGGTAAACAATATGAAAGAATTTTTAGAATCATATCCTGTATTGCCACTACGCGATTTAGTGATGTTCCCTAAGATGATAGTCCCATTATTAGTAGGTCGCGAAAGTTCAATTAGAGCATTAGAAAAAGCTAGTGCTAATGGTAATAAAATCATCTTAGTAGCTCAAAAAGATCCTAACAAAGATCAACCTAAATCTACAGATTTATTTAAAATAGGTGTAGTATCGAAAGTTCTACAAGTTCTAAGATTACAAAATGCTAGTGTAAAGATTTTAGCTGAAGGATTAGAGAAGGTGAAGCTATTAAAAATAACTAGTAGTGAAGGATTTTTAGAGGCCCAAGTAAAAGTCGTTGCTGAAGAGATAAGTGGAGCAGAGCAAGAATCTTTAGTTTTACAGCGTTCTGTAAAAGAGCAATTCGAAGAATATGTCAAAATGAATAAAAAAATCAGTCTTGATATATTAAGCACCATTATGCAAATCAATGATCCTTTGGCATTTTGTGATGCGGTAGGAGCTCATTTAGTCCTTCCTGCCGAGAAAAAGCAAGAGTTACTAGAATTTAATCAAAGCAATAAAAAATTAGAAAAACTTTTAATATTAATCAATAGCGAAATAGAATTCCTAAAAGCTGAAAACAGAATAAAAACCAGAGTACGTAATCAAATAGAGAAAAATCAAAAAGATTACTATTTAAACGAACAGCTAAAAGCTATTCATAAGGAATTAGGTGAAGAAGATGATGAGTTTAATAAACTAGCGCAAAAAATAAAGCATATTAAGTTTACTAAAGAAGCAAAGCAAAAAGCTGACAGTGAATTAAGGAAGCTTAAAGCCACTAATTCCATGTCCTCTGAAGCTAATGTAATACGTAATTACCTTGACTGGTTAATCGATTTGCCATGGCAGAAATATTCAGTTATTAAGAAAGATCTCAAACTAGCTCAAGAAACATTAGATGAAGATCATTATGGCTTAGAAAAAGTCAAAGAAAGAATAATCGAATATTTAGCAGTAAACATAAGAACAAATAACTCAGGTGGCCCAATTATTTGCTTAGTAGGCCCTCCAGGAGTAGGTAAAACATCTTTAGCTCGTTCTATAGCTAGCGCTACTGGACGTGCTTTTACTAAAGTTTCGTTAGGTGGATTACGTGATGAAGCAGAGATCAAAGGACATAGACGCACTTACATAGGAGCACTACCAGGCAAAATAATTCAAGCAATGAAAAAAGTAGGAAGTTCTAATCCCTTAATATTACTTGATGAGATAGATAAAATGGGCCACGATTTCCGTGGTGACCCGGCTTCAGCATTTTTAGAGATATTAGATAAAGAACAAAACAAATCCTTTAGTGATCATTATTTAGAAGTGGAGTATGACTTATCTAATGTGATGTTTGTAGCTACAGCAAATAGCACTAATTTACCTAGACCTCTGCTTGATAGATTAGAGATAATAAGACTATCTGGATACACAGAAGATGAGAAATTACAAATAGCAAAGCGTTATCTAATTCCTAAACAAAGCAAATCGCATGGGGTTAAAAGTAATGAGGTTGAGGTGGAAGAATCAGCTATAGTTGACGTAATAAGATATTATACTAGAGAAGCAGGTGTAAGAAGCTTAGATAGAGATATAGCGAAAATGATGAGGAAATCTATAAAAAATATCTTAACTAATGAATCTGATAATATAACGATTAATAGTAATAATCTTAAGGATTTCTTAGGAATCAGAAAATTCAATTTCGGTGAGATTGAAAGTAATGACAAAGTTGGAATCACTAATGGATTAGCTTATACAGAAGTAGGAGGAGATTTATTAGCTATAGAAGCAGTAGCTTTATATGGTAAAGGAGAAGTAAAAATCACTGGAAAGCTTGGGGAAGTTATGAAAGAATCCGTACAAGCAGCAATAAGCTATATAAGATCTAAAGCTGCGGTATTTGGAATAGCACCAGATATTTTTAAAGAAAGAGAGATACACGTACACGTGCCAGAAGGAGCAGTACCTAAAGATGGACCTTCTGCAGGTATAGCTATGTGTACTTCAATAGTTTCTGCCCTTACTGGGATTCCTGTAAGAAGAGATATTGCTATGACCGGAGAAATTACATTACGTGGTAGAGTATTACCAATAGGTGGTCTAAAAGAAAAACTTCTAGCTGCGCTACGAGGCGGTGTAAAAACTGTCATAATCCCTCAAGATAACGTTAAGGATTTAGAAGAAATACCAGCTAATGTTACTGAAGGCTTAGATATAAAACCTGTGGAATTAGTGGATGATGTATTAAAGTTAGCCCTTACTAAAGAATTATCACCTATAGTATGGCCAGCTACTGAAAAAGTCAGTGATATTGAAGTGTCTAAGGCTCATTAGTATTTTTCTAAGTTTAAACTGAGGCCTAATACTTTTTTCTTTAAGAAATTAGAAATTAGGCTTCAATCATTATTCTTCGGCAACTAAATACAGTTTAATAACTTATAAAGTTAGCAAAAAGTTTGAATATTTATTTTATATAGTGTATTAAAATAAATACTTTGGTTAAATAATTATCAATAGATATATTTAATTTATAAAAGCAAAACACATATAAGTACATTTTTTGGTGTTGCCTATTGCTAAAAATAATAATAGCAATGCACGCAATAATAGTTGTTCTATCTAACGAAGTGAATTATCACAAAATATCACTTCAGAAGTAAAAGACTATGTACTTATAGACGAAAACTTCATCTAAACTAGATGTTGTTTTAAAATATAACCAAAAATAATAAGAGAAAAAATGTTTTACGGTAAAAACTATAATATACGCGCTCTATTAGAAGCTGGCGTACATTACGGACATAGAAAAAATTATTGGAATCCCAAAATGTCAGAATACATATATGGGGTGAAAAATAATATACACATAATAGATCTTCAACAAACTGTTAATTGTTTAGAGCAAGCATTAGGTGCATTAAAAGAAATAGCGGCTCAAAATGGTCGTATACTTTTTATCGCTACTAAAAAACAAGCAGCAGAAGCAATAGCTACTAATGCTGTGAAATGTGGGCAATATTACGTTAATCATAGATGGTTAGGAGGAATGCTAACTAACTGGTCTACCGTATCTGATTCTATTAATACTCTTAAAAAATATGAAGCTACTCTTAATGATGAAAAATCAGGATTAAATAAAAAAGAAAGATTAGTATTAAGCCGTAAATACGATAAACTTAACGCAGTACTAGGAGGAATACGCAATATAGGAGGGATACCTGACGCATTATTCGTAATTGGTACTAGAGAAAATGCAGGAGCAATCAAAGAAGCCAATAAGCTAGGTATACCGATAATAGCGATAGTAGACACAAACTGTAATCCAGATAATATAAATTACGTAGTACCAGGAAACGATGATGCGCGTAAAGCAATAGAACTTTATTGCAACTTGGCTGGCGAAGCTGTGTTATTAGGCATACAAGAAAGCATGAGAAGATCAGGAGCTGACCTAGGTGCAGCAGAGGAATTATCAATTGATATTGGTAACAATGAGCAAAAGCAAAGTGAAGAAAATAGCGAAAACACTTTAGAAAATGAAGCAAAAAATGAACAAATTAGTGTATAAATGCTAATTTGAGTTTTAGTGTTATAAGTACTGTAATTGATTTATAACACTGCTTCAGTAGTTAACGACTTATTAGCATAATTTTATACTTGTTAAAGTAATACCCGAATTATGCTATAGTTCTTCGCTTCCATCATTTATTTTGAAATAATTATAAAATAATAATCTTTTATCAATCACAAGTATTAAAGGTAATTTATGTCTGAAATAGTTAACGCCCAATTAGTCAAAGAACTACGTGAAAAGACTGGGGCAGGTATGATGGACTGTAAAAAAGCCCTAGCTCAGTGCAGTGGAGATTTACAAGCTGCAGCAGATTGGCTTAAAAAAGAGGGTTTAGCAAGCGCTAACAAAAAAGCTGGAAGAATAGCAGCTGAGGGTGGAATAGGAATCAATATCAGCAAAGACAATAAAAAAGCTGCACTAGTAGAACTGAACTCTGAAACAGACTTTGTAGGAAAAAATGAGAAGTTCCAATCTCTGCTAAGAGAGTTAGCTGATATAGCAAACAGCTTTTCCGGAAATTTAAGTAACATTAAGGAATTTCAACAATATAATTTGCCTGCAGGAATAACGATTGAGCAAGCAATAACCGAGAATATAGTAATTATAGGAGAAAACCTCAATCTAAGAAGAGCCACAAAACTAAGCGTTGAAGATGGAGTGGTAGCAAGCTATATACATAATGCCATAGGAGAAAACATAGGTAAGGTAGGTGTATTAGTAGCTATAGAATCTAAAGCTGAACCGAGTAAGCTAATAGCTTTAGGTAAACAAATTGCTATGCATATCGCAGCAGCAAAACCAGAAGCTTTAGATATTAAAAGCTTAAACCAAGAGTTCGTTAATAAAGAAAAAAATATGTTCTATGAACAAGCTAAATCTTCAGGGAAACCAGATGCTGTAATAGAAAAAATGATAGAAGGAAGAGTGAGAAAACTATATGAAGAAGTAGTGTTGCTTGAACAAATTTTTGTTATAGACGGAAAAAATAAAATACGTGATATTATAGACAATGCTTCTAAAGAATTAGGTGAGCCAATAGAAATTACAGGCTTTGCAAGATTTGCATTAGGCGAAGGTGTAGAGCGCTCTTAATTTTTTTATTAAATTATATGATTATTCATTATTAAGCCATTTATCTAGTATATGTGGCTTAATAAGCGTAATAACATATATCTTGTGCTAAACAAAAAAGATTTATTAAGCTAATTTTAATTCTTGCTTGCATAAGTTATTGCTAATATCATAGGATAATAAATTATATAAAGTTAGAATTTATTTAAATAAATAATTACAATACCTAATAAAATTCCACTAACCTATTAGAAATACTTAAAATGAGTCTAAGATCTCTTGACATATCTGCTACAGGTATGAAAGCCCAACAAGATAACATATCTAATATAGCCAATAACATAGCTAACGCTAATACAACTTCTTTTAAAAAAGGATTTCTTTCTTTTAGTGATTTAATGTATCAAACTGAAAAGCGTATGGGAGGCCCTGTAGGCAATGGTAGTACAACAATACTTCCGACTGGAGTACAATTTGGAACAGGTGTAGTTGTGGACTCTTTGGTTAAGAATTTTAGTCAAGGCGACCCTATCGTTACTGATGTATCTACTAATATTAGGATAGAAGGTAAAGGCTTTTTTGTATTAAATTCCCCTGATGGAGATCGACAATTATATACTAGAGATGGAAGATTTTTCGTAGATCCAGCAACTAACTTGATAGTTAATAGTGCAGGATATGTTTTGAATCCCGGAGGAGGCATCACTATAGATTCAGCTAATGAGAAAAGGATCGTGATAAAAAGAGATGGAAAAGTATTTATACAATTAGTTGATGAAACTTTATTGGATACAGGGAGTACAATAGAATTAGCCACATTCGTAAATGAAGCCGGTCTAGATGCAGTAGGCAATAATATGTATTTAGCGACAGACGCTTCAGGTGAAGCCCAAATGGATGCACCAATGACTGGCAATCGCGGTTTTCTCAGCCAAGGTCAATTAGAAGCCTCTAATGTTAACCCAATAACAGAAATAACAGATCTAATTACAGGACAACGTGTCTACGAAATGAATGCTAAAGTGATGCAAGTTTCAGATCAAATGATGAAAACTGTTACTGATGCTAAGAGTTAAATGAGCTATGCAATACATATATAATTAATGTTACATAAAATAGTTAATGCTTATAGATTTTATAAAAAACTACAAAGTAAAATTATCATTACTTTATTAATCTTATACATAAATATAATAAGCATATTTTCAGCTCAAGCAGCAGACCTTGAAAGCATAAGCAGTGATGTATCGCAATACTTAACATCATATAACCAAGATAATAGGCAAGATGAATTTATAATTAAGCTACATCCTCCGGCTGAGTTAAATAAAAACAATCAGTTGGAGTTAGTAGAGGTTCAAGAAAAATTTAATAATAATAAAAATACGAAAAATCTTGCTAAACAATTATTAGTTACAGTTAAGGACTCAAGTTCTGGAATTGAGTATAAAATATTAGGCTCTTATGAAGCTGGAGTTAAGTTATTGGTGCCTATAAGCAATATTCAAGCTAATCAACCCATTAGTATCGATAATCTTGAATGGGCAAGCTTTTCTGCTAATCAATATGGTGCGGGTTATTTGAACAGCGAAGAAGATGTTAATACTATAGGAAAAATTGCTAAAAAAAATCTTACCGCAAAGAAGCCAATAAAATTAAGTGATATTAATCAAGAATATATAGTAAAAAAAGGGCAGACAGTTACCTTAAAGTTTACAAAGCATAACTTGACTATAGAAACTACAGGGATATGCTTAGAGCATGGCAGAATAAATGAAGTGATAAAAATTAGGAATATCGATAGTAATAAAATATTACAAGGGGTAGTAGCTGACTCTAAAAATATTTTAGTGCTGCAATGAAGATAATAATATTTACTACTTCTTAATCGAAAGCATTATGCTATAACTTGATTTTTAGCTAAATTTACTACCATAACCTTTTTTTATATGCTCTGTAGCAAGCTAATTATCTAAGCTTAAAAATTTATTGAGCAAGTATAAACAAAGCTGCAAGACATTTTATAAATATTGTAACATGCTAATATTTTTTCATAAACTAAAAAAAGCTTACTTATACTTAAGTAAATACTCATTTTTAGCTATTTCAATAATCACTTTATCAGGATGTGATTCGGTTTTTAATAAAATATCCGATATAGGAAATGGACCTGAATTAACAAAAATAAACATATACGAGAATCAGTTTACTCCTGAAAAAGCTAGGGTACAAGCAATAGCGCAAACCAATTACCCAGCTTACGCTTCTGGTAATTCAAATACAAATAATATTATGCAGCAAAAAAACGCAAATAGTTTATGGCAACCTGGAGCGCGTACTTTTTTTAGAGCTAGATCTATTGGCGATATAGTCTCGGTAAATATTCTTATACAAGATAGAGCGCAACTTGATAATCGTATACAAAAAAGTCAAAATAATGACAAATCTGTGGGAATGCCTAGTTTATTTGGTTTAGAGTCTATTGCTAGTACTATACTTCCCAAAAGCTCACCACCTAAACGTTTAATAGAGCTTGAATCTAGCAGCAATTCTTTTGGTGATGGAAGAATAAATAGAAGAGAAAATATAAATACTGTAGTAGCTGCGACCGTAATAAAAATACTACCTAGTGGTAATTTGGTAATAAAAGGTTCGCAAGAAGTTAGAGTAAATTTTGAGCTACGTGAAATCACAATAAGCGGTATAATACGACCAGAAGATATTGCTAACGACAATTCAGTAACTTTAGATCAGATTGCTGAAGCAAGATTATCTTATGGAGGTAGAGGCAACGTGACTCAAGTTCAGCAAGCTCCTTATGGTGTTCAAGCTGTAGATATCTTATCTCCTTTTTAAGAAATTTAGAGAATAGATTTAGTAATGCAAAAATATAACTTTGAACAAAAGTAAATTAATCGTAGTATATAATTTATATTTTGCTAAAAAAATAATGAGCACTAACGTAAAATTTTTGATATGACTAACTTAGAAAAAAGCCATTCCTCGCTCTCTATAGAAGGAAAAGAAGTTGATAATATAGATGATGTGCAGAAAGAGACATCATTTAAACTATTAAAGTTTGACAAGAAGTATTATGATACATCTAAGAGGGGAGCGTATCAAATAATTTTTGATGATAAAACTTTTACCTTAATAGAAGCTTCAACTGTGACTGAAGCTATAAGCAAAGTAACTAATTCTAAAGAAAAAAATAAAAAGATAATTAAAATTATCACTCCTATACAAAAAAAAAGAATCTATTCGCCTGATGAAGTAGCTTTAAATTCTAGTTCGTTATAAGTGTAGTTTTTACATATTGTTATTCCATATTACTGTGAATTAATTATCTATTATAGGCAATAATTAAAACTAGCTTTACTTAATTATTACTTATAATAAAAAGATTTTTGCATTACTGATAAAAAAATAGTATCATAATTGCAAATATAGTGTTATACAGTAGCCGCGGGGGTAATAATACCCTTAATAACAAATTAGAATTAAATAACAATTCAGTGATAAAAATGAACAAAAAAATCATTTCTCTACTAAGCTTAGCTGCATTAGCTTTTTCTGCATCTTCAGCTTTCGCTTCAGCAACTCCATCTGCAACAGCAAACAAAGACACCACAGTGACTACTACTAAAGATAGCTCAGTGACTTCTTCTACTGCTGTAACAAAAGATTGTCCTGCAGGTCAAGATTGCTCTTCTCAAGATTCTTCAAACGGATCTAGCAAATAACTTTATAGTTTATGCTATAGTAGAAAAAGCCCGTGCCTAAGTTTTTACTTAGCATGGGCTTTTTAATGTATACTTAATTAACAAAAAGAAATTATTTATAATCTTGCCACAATAATTGAATTAAGCTATCTATTATTTATACAAAAAATAATTATTTCTCTTTATTGCTTTTTAAAATAGTTCTTATTTATGTCTTTATATATTTTTATCGTATTAAATTTCTTAGTGAATCTCATTTCTTTTGCTTATGCTGACTCCTCTACATCTCAAGAATCTGAAGTAGCACAAAATTCGCTATTCTCTAGTATATTGCCATTACTATTAATAATGGGAGTATTCTACTTTTTACTTTTAAGACCTCAGCAAAAAAAGCTGAAAGAACATCAAGGTATGTTGAGTAAGCTAGAGCGTGGAGATCAAGTTGTTACAAGCGGCGGTTTATTAGGAACAATATATAAAATAGATGAAGAGATAGTTACAATTGAAATAGCTCCTGAAGTTAAAGCGAAATTTCGTAAAGAAACTATAACGGAAATCTTAAAGAGTGATAAAAAAGTAGATAAAAATAATAAAAACCAAGCAATAAAATCAAATAAACATGGAGCTAAAGAAGAAGAAAAAAAGAAAGCTATAGTACAGCACGAGAAATCAGAAGAAAATATAAATTAAAATCACACCTTAATAATTTTATAAAATTAATAAATAGCCGGAATAATAAGCTATAGATGATAAAAAAAAACTCCACTTATTACATGATAAGCTAAGTAACAGACTAATTCTTCGCCTTATAGCTGCGTTAGTATCTGGAGCAATATTAAGCTTAGCTTTTGCACCATATGATGCCATTGCTTTAATACCCTTGAGCTTAAGCGGTTTGATATGGATTATAGAAAGCAATATTTATAGTTATAGTAAAGCAGCTGTAGCAGTTAGCAGTGTAAAAGCAAATAATTTAGCACTTAAAAACTTAAAAAAAATTACCTACACGGGATTTTTAATTGGCTTTAGCTTTGGTATAGGGCATTTCACTACTAGCCTTTATTGGATAGCTAATGCTTTACTTATAGATGAAAGCTTTATTTGGTTAATACCCATTACAGTATTAGGTATACCTGTAATAATATCTATATTTATGGGATTACTAGCAATATTATGTTCATATATAATTAGGTTATTGCTATTTTCCCAGTATTTTTTAACTTTATCCACTCAAGTCAAACGTTTCCATATTTGTGTAATATTTTCTAGTCTATGGGGAATAACAGAAATAGCTAGAAGTTACTTAATACTTCCTTTTCCTTGGAATCTTTTAGGATATGCTAGTAACTCTATACTAACATTAATGCAGTTGGCCTCTTTAATAGGAGTGCATGGACTAAGCTTCTTCTTAGCTTTCATTGGCAGCATAATATATAGTCGTAATTTAAAAGCCATATGTTGGGCAATTTTATTTCTAACTACAACATTATTATGGGGTAATACTAGGCTCGATAGCTCTACAAGTAATTATCATAATTCACTTGTATCAACTCGAATGGTGCAGCCTAATATAACTGATCTTTTATCAATAAGTAATGAGAAAAGGGTTGAGGCTCTTGAGAAAATATTTTCTACTTCCGCAACAGGTGATTTTAGTACTGATTATAATAAAATGACGTATTTAATTTGGCCAGAATCAGGATTACCATTTAGATTGGATGCCACAGATACAGAATTACCATATCTGAAAACTGAAAATGCTATTCTAATTACAGGAGTTGATATTGAAGAAAAAGAAAAATTTTTTAACTCTATAATAACGGTAGATAGTCAAGGAAAAATATTAAATAAATATAGCAAGAGGATATTGGTGCCATTTGGCGAATATATCCCTTGGAAAAATTTTCTGAAAGCTATACCTATAGTAGTAACTATGGGTGAGTATTCTTTTTATCCTGGCAGCGATAATCAAGATAATATAATCTTACCCGTTGGTAAAAAAGAAAACAATAAATCATCTGATAAAGAAAATATTTATTTAGCACCATATATTTGTTATGAAGCTATATTTCCCTTACCATTTTTCAGTAATAACAAACCACAAACTGATTTAATGTTGAACATAACAAATGATGTTTGGTTTGGAAATAGCATAGGGCCTCATCAGCATTTAGCTATGGCTAGAATGAGAGCAATAGAATACGGAGTTCCAATGTTAAGAGTAGCTAACACTGGAATATCAGCTATAATTGATTCTTATGGTAATCAATTAAAAAGATTAGAACTAAATCAATTGGGAATCATAGATAGCTTATTACCTATGAAAATAGAAAATGGTACTTTTTATTCTAAGTATAGCATTATTATTCTATTTACTATTTTATTATTACCATTAATCGTAAGCTTTTGTTTATTATGTATACAAAGCAGTAAAAAAGATATGGAATAGATAAGCAATCAGCTAACGCCTGGTATAGTCATTCCAATTGAGATTGATATGGATAATTGATATAAATAGGGGATGTTATATTCATTAGATTTACGTAAAAAAGTCCTAAGATTTATAGAAGCAG
>CAYLWW010000010.1:0-24411 GCA_964387585.1 uncultured Candidatus Midichloriaceae bacterium | reverse complement strand
ATTTTTGGATCCAACACTTTCTTGTACCAACTTTAAAACATGGGCAAGTTGTGATAATGGATAATGCAATCTTCCACAAATCGGAAAAAACTAAAAACCTCATTGAAAATCCAGGTTGTATGATACTTTTCTTACCTCCTTATTCTCCTGACCTTAATCCCATTGAAACTTTCTGGGCTAACCTCAAGCAAAAAATTAAAACATTATTATTTAATCATTCTATTTCTTTACAATATGCTATCGATCAAGCCTTTGAATTCTATAATTATCAATTGGAATGACTATACCCTATATATTCTCCTGAGTTGCCCCCCCATCGAGAAAAAAATGGGCTCAGGCCAAGAAAATCTTTCGTAAAACATCATCTTCCATCGATCAACTATTCACTTTTTTTCTTGTATAATACTTTATAAAGATTTTGCTATATAGCTATGATAAAAATACTCCCTTATTATTCATGTATTTTTTACAAAGCTTTATTTATACAATTATTTCATCAGATATTCCATTATTATCATCACCAACTATAGTTGACTCTGAGTAATGACTTTTCTTCTTAGCTTCAAAATCATGATCTAATTTATAAGCCATCTTTTTAAGCTTATTAGCATATAGCCCAGTTCCAGCAGGAATCAAGCGCCCTACTATTACATTTTCTTTAAGTCCACGCAATCTATCAATTTTACCCGCTACTGCAGCTTCTGTAAGAACTTTAGTAGTTTCTTGGAATGAAGCAGCAGAAAAGAAGGATTTAGTTTGTAATGAAGCTTTGGTAATACCCTGTAATACCGGAATTGCAACAGCTGGCTCATAACCTAGTTTTTCAGTTTTATAATTCACTTCATCAAATTCTTCTCTATCTATTTGTTCACCAACCAAGAATGTAGTTCCATTAGGAGCAATTATTTCAACTTTTTGCAGCATTTGACGTAATATAACCTCTATATGCTTATCATTTATTAACACACCTTGCAATCTATATACTTGTTGTACTTCATTAATAATATAAGTAGCTAATGCCTCTACGCCCATAATACGAAGTATATCGTGCAGTGAAGGATTACCCTCCATTAACATATCACCTTTAGCAACATAATCACCTTCATTTACTGTAATATGTCTGCCTCTAGGTATAAAATATTCAATAAATTTCTCACTATCATTGATATCTCGTATTATAATACGTCTCTTAGATTTATAGTCTTTACCAAACTCAACATACCCATCTATTTCACTTATTATTGAGTGATCTTTAGGATGTCTAGCTTCAAATAATTCAACTACTCTAGGCAAACCTCCAGTTATATCTTTACTTTTAGATGATTCTTTTGGTATACGGGCCACAACATCACCAGCGTGAACCATTTCCTTATCGTTAACGCTTAATATGGCATCAACAGGTAAGAAATAACGTGCTTCTAAGCCATTCGCTAAAATCATTACATTTGAATTTTCATCCAATAAGGCAATACGAGGTCTTAAATCAGCGTTACCACGTGAATGGTATTTACTATCTATTACTACACGATTAACAATACCAGTTATTTCATCCTGAAATTCTTTTACAGATACTCCTTCAATCAAGTCAACAAAAGTGGCTCGACCAGTTTTTTCTGTAATAATAGGAATAGTGAAAGGATCCCACTCAGCTATTTTTTGACCAGCTTTTATTAAATCTTGATCACTAAACAATAAGCTAGCGCCATAAGGAATTTTATAACGAGCTTTTTCTTGTCCGCTATCATCAACAATAACCGCTTCACAGTTACGACTCATAACAATTTTACGATTCTTACTATCTATAACTATATTTTTATGTATGAATTTTATTAAGCCACTATGAGATGCTATAGCGCTAGATTGTACAGTAGTTTTTTGTGCTGCACCACCAATATGGAATGTTCTCATAGTAAGCTGAGTACCAGGCTCACCTATGGACTGAGCAGCGATAACACCTATAGCTTCTCCCAAATTCACTATGTTACCCGTTGCTAAATCACGACCATAGCATTTAACACATATCCCACTATTGCTTTCACATGTAAGAACAGATCTAATTTTTACTGAATCAATTCCAGATTCATCTATCATGTCTATTATTTCTTCATCAATTATACTACCTTTATCAACTAGTAACTTACCAGTTACTGGATGATAAATAGGAATAGCAGCAGATCTACCTAAAATGCTTTCACTTAATGGGACAGTAATTTCACCACTTTCAATTACTGGTTTAGTTATCAAACCATTTTCAGTACCGCAATCTTCCTCAATAACTATACAATCTTGAGCTACATCAACTAACTTTCTAGTTAAATAACCAGAGTTAGCAGTTTTTAATGCTGTATCGGCCAAACCTTTACGCGCTCCGTGAGTTGAAGTGAAATACTCCAACACTGTCAAACCTTCTTTAAAGTTAGAAATGATAGGTATCTCAATAATTTCCCCTGATGGCTTAGTCATCAAACCACGCATACCAGCTAGCTGTTTTATCTGTGCAGCAGAACCACGAGCCCCAGAATCAGCCATCATATAAATATTATTGATTCCATCTTGACCTATTGTATTTTTACCACCAGAAGACTGAGACTGCTGACCAGAAATAATTTTCATCATGTCTGCCGCAATTTTATCAGTACAACGAGACCAAGCATCAATTACTTTATTATATTTTTCTCCAGTTGTTATTAAACCTTCAGCATATTGATTTTCATATTGACGCACCTCACTAAGAGTATCGCTAATATGAGTTACCTTGCTAGAAGGAACAACCATATCATCCTTACCTATTGAGATACCAGACTTACATGCCCAACCAAACCCTAACTGCATCACCTGATCAGTAAATATAACCGTGCTTTTTTGTCCGCAATAGCGATAAACCGTGTCAATTAAATTAGAAACTTCTTTCTTATTTAAAACTTTATTAACTAAATTAAAACTAATACTAGGATTTTTAGGTAATAATTCAGAAATAATAACCCTACCAGGAGTAGTTTCAACAAGTTGTTCATGAGAATTACCTTCCACATCTATCATAGTACGTCTACATTTTATCTTAGCGTGTAAAGATAATGTTTCAGCATTCAATGCATGCTCAATCTCAGCCACGTTAATAAATCTACTACCTTCACCTAATTGACCATCTAAAGCAATGGTCATGTAATATAAGCCTAAGATTATATCCTGAGTAGGGAATATAATAGGCTTACCATTGGCAGGACTTAAAATATTATTACTCGACATCATTAAGACGCGCGCTTCAAGCTGAGCCTCAATAGATAGCGCCACATGAACGGCCATCTGATCTCCGTCAAAATCAGCATTAAAAGCCGTACATACTAATGGGTGAAGTTGTATAGCTTTACCCTCAATCAAAACTGGTTCAAAAGCTTGAATTCCCAATCTATGCAAAGTAGGTGCACGGTTTAACAATACCGGATGCTCTCTAATAACCTCCTCTAGTATATCCCAAACTTCTGGTCGCTCAGCTTCTACTATCCTTTTAGCCGATTTCAAAGTGGTTGATATTCCATACATTTCAAGTTTAGAGTAAACAAAAGGCTTAAATAACTCTAAAGCCATTTTCTTTGGCAGTCCACATTGATGAAGTTTTAATTCAGGACCAACGACTATTACTGAACGACCTGAATAATCTACCCTCTTACCTAATAAATTTTGTCTAAAACGCCCTTGTTTTCCCTTAACCATATCTGCAAGCGATTTAAAAGGACGCTTATTAGAATTTTTAAGAGACTTTGATTTTCTGCTATTATCAAATAAAGCATCGACTGCTTCCTGAAGCATACGCTTTTCATTGCGTATTATAATATCGGGAGCTTTCAACTCAATTAATCGACGCAATCTGTTGTTACGATTAATAACACGACGATACAACTCATTTAAATCTGAAGTAGCAAATCTACCTCCATCTAGCATCACCAAAGGCCTTAAATCAGGAGGTATTACAGGCAATACTTCTAAAACCATCCACTCAGGTTTATTGCCAGATTCAATAAAATCTTCTATTAATTTCAGTCTTCGAACAATTTTCTTACGTTTAGTCTCAGAATTAGTATTTACTAGTTCTGTACGCAATAAAGTTCTTTGCTCTTCTAAATTAAAGTTAGTTAACATTTTTTTTATCACTTCAGCGCCTATACCAGCTTCAAAAGCGTCTTCACCAAAACTTTCCTGAGCTTCGTAATATTCTTCTTCATTTATTAACTGAGCATATCTAAATGCTGAATTACCTGGATCAGATACAATATATGACTCGAAATATAATACTTTCTCTATTTCTTTAAAAGGGATGTCCAAGAGTATACTAATACGGGACGGTAATGAGCGTAAAAACCAAATATGGACAACCGGAGTAGCCAATTCTATGTGCCCCATTCTTTCACGGCGCACCTTAGATGTAGTAACTTCAACTCCGCATTTCTCGCATACTATACCACGGTACTTCATTCTTTTATATTTACCGCACAAGCACTCATAATCCTTCACTGGACCAAATATACGGCAACAAAACAAACCACCATTTTCAGGTTTCACAGTTCTATAATTGACAGTATCAGGCTTTTTTACTTCACCAAATGACCAAGATCTAATCTTTTCTGGACTTACGATGGAAATCTTCACCGCATCGAAGTTTTGGCTATTAATAGCTAAATTAAAAGGATTGAATTCTACCATATCTACCTAATTTATAAGTCAGTACAAGTATGACTATATTCTATAAGTTGTTTTCAAAAATGAGCTAATTTGCTATAATTTTACTATTAAGACAAATGTACTAAGTAAAACTTTACTTTATGGTGCAAACATCAAAAAATAAACATCACGATTTTTTCTATTTTGTATTGTATAACTTAAATGAATCTATTTTGCTACGTAATTAATTAATTTCTTAAGAAAAATTATCTATCATATATTGTCATATACATTATATTTTCTTTATTAATCATTTAATCGCTTAATATAAACTTTTACTAAACAGCGCTTTGCTATTTAATATAAAAGAGAAATATTTAATAAATTCATTGAGTTACAGATAATTCATTACATAAATTATAGCATTTAGTATAATAAGCTAAAGCTAGAATAGGAGATTTTTTGTTAATAGCCAAGATAAACTTTTATTCAATTTAATTTTATACCTAACTAACTTATAAAAAATAATTATATTAACTATACAATTCAATATTTTCTATCAAATCTTTTTCCTAATAGTAATAAGCATGGAGTAAAGAATAAAGTTAATATAGTAGCAAATGTTAGTCCTCCTGCTATCGAAGCTGATAATTGCTTCCACCATTGGCTAGCTGGAGCGTTATAAATAACTTCTCTATCAAAAAAATTAATTGTTATTCCTACTACCATAGGTAATAAACCTAATATGGCTGTTAATGCAGTAAGTAGTATAGGTCTTACTCTTTGTATTCCAGCTCTTATTATAGCATCTTTAACTTCATGACCATTTTTACGTAAATGCTGATAAGTATCAATAAATAGTATGTTATTATTCAATACTATTCCTGATAATGCAATAACCCCTATTCCACACATTACTATACCAAAAGGCTGCCATGAAGCTATCAAGCCTATTAATACCCCAACCATTGATAGGAAAATAGCACTCATTATTACGATAGTATGATAAAAGCTATTAAATTGTAATAACATTACAATGAACATCATAGACAAAGCTAATAAGAAAGCTTTGGTTAAAAAATCGCTAGTTTCAAGTTTATCCGCTTCTTCTCCTTTAAAATTTACCTCAATACCTTCTTCAATATTATTTTCAAGCCAATTTTTTATCTCTCGAACTTTTGTATCAACTAAAACACCAGGATTTACATCAGATTTTATTGTTATAACTGGCTTTTGATCTATAAGCTTTATTTCTGTTACTCTAGGCGAATAAACCTTTTTAGCAAAAGCACTGATAGGAACCGAACTACCATTAGCAGTAACTAATTTGATTTTCTCAAGCTCTGAAATGAGGCGAAACTTTTCAGGAAAACGTACAACTATATCTATTTCTTCATCTGAATAATCAGAATAATATGATGAAATTTTAAAGCCATTTGTTGCTAAACGTATCATCGTACCAACATCAAATACTGTTACTCCATAACGAGCAGCCAGCTCTCTATCAACTTCAATATGCCACTCTATTCCAGGTACTGGTCTAGAATCTTCTGTATCTTTAAATCCTCCTAATGATTCCATAACAGAGCGTAATTTAGCTATAAATGGCGCAATTTTATCATAATCTTTAGCAGAAATGTTGATTTCTATTGGCTTTCCTTCATTTGGCCCTTTTCTTTCTGCGACCGTTTGAAATTCAATACCTTTTATATCAGATAATCTAGCTGATATTTCATCTAATATAACGTTAGCTTTACGCCTTAGCTGCCAATTGGCAAATTCTAATTGAATAACACCTATTGAATCTGCAGGATATTTATCACGCGATGTCCCTAAATCACCGCTTTTAGTGTAAAAAGACTTAACTTCATTGCTCATATCTAGAATTTTAGATTCTACTTCTTGCATTAACTGATTTTTTTGCCAAACTGATAAATTTCCTGGAGATCTTACTACTAAAGCAGCACTCTCAGGTTCAATACTTGGAAAAAACTCTATCCCAGTACCAAAAGTAAAAAAGAATAGATACACCGCTACCATAGTTGTTATTATAGTAGCAACAAATTTACGAGGAGCATTTAACACTCTGATTAACAAGCTATAGTAGATTTTTGACAAACCTTGTAAATCTTTTATATCCCCCTCTTCAGCTGCTAATAATGATTTTAGCTCTTCTTTACTTACTTGAGAATGCTTTTTAATTAAAACTGAAGCTAAAGATGGCTGAAAGAATAAAGCAAAAATCAACGAATTAGCCATTATGATTATTACAGTAATAGGCATAAATTTCATGAATTGTCCTAATACTCCAGGCCAAAATAACAATGGCATAAATACAATCATCTTAACTAATGTAGCGCTAACTATAGGTAAAAACATACGGCTAGCTGCAGTGATGTAAGATTCAGTAGGAGAATAACCTTCTATCATCTTACGATCAGCATACTCACTTACCACAATGGCATCATCCACTATCATACCCACTGTAAGTATAAGGCTAAATAACACAACTATATTAAGACTATAATTGCTTAAATATAATATTAATATACCTCCAAGAAATGATATAGGAAGCGATAAGCTTATTAAAACAGAAGCCTTTAAACCCACCGATAAAATTATAACTATTACCACCAATATACCAGCAAGTAGTAAGCTATTTTCAAGGTCTAACAACATATCTTTAACGCTATCAGATTTATCTTGAGCAAATAAAACTTTAAGCTGTGGCGGCCAGCCTCCCATTTCTTTTGTCAATAATTCTTTAACTTTTTCTATAGTAAATATTATGTTAGCCCCGGTACGCTTAGAAACTTCTAGTACTATAGCTGGTTGACCATTAACTCTAGTTATACTATTTGGATCTTTATAAGTACTTAAAATTTCAGCTATGTCTTTAACTTTAATTACTTTGTCGTTATTAGCTTTGATTGGGAAATTTAATAGTTCCTCATAATCTTTAATTAAGCTAGGAATCTTGATCCCAAATTCCCCACCTAAATTCTTAATTATCCCAGCTGTAACCAAGCTATTATTTGAGGCTATTATGCTAGAAATATATTGTAAAGATAATCCATAATGCTCTATAGCTTTTGGCTCTACCCTTATTTCAATCAAATTATCACGATCCCCACCTACTTGAACTTCTAATACTTCTGGAATCCCTTCAATTTTGTCTTTTAAATCTTTAGCTATCTTGATCAAAGTACGCTCTGGCACATCGCCTAATAGCATTATATTAAGCACCGGGAATAAGCTAGTACTTACTTCCTTAATTAAAGGAGTTTTAACATCTTTTGGTAACTTATTTTGCGCATCATTAACTTTATTTCTTACATCTTGTAATGCTTTTTCACTATTAAAACCTGCAAAAAACTCTAATACTATAGAAGCACTACCTTCAGCAGCATAAGAAGTCATTTGCTTAATTCCTATAATAGAACGAAGAGAATTCTCCAAAGGCTTTATTAACATTCTTTGAGAATCTTCAGGAGAAATACCTTCTAATAATACAGAAACGTATATAATGGGTATTTTTACATCAGGATCACTTTCTTTAGGTATATTGTTGTACGCAAAATACCCATATAATAAAACTATCACTAAAAAAGTAAGGGTAGTACGTTTGTGATCAACAAAAGCTTTAATTAATTTCATTAATAATTATTGATTGTTTTGCTAAAAAACTTAGTCTAGCTTGTTAAAATATATAAAAAATTTTTAATTACGCTATTACTTCATATTTTATGTATAAACTTTAGATTAATTAAAGTAAAGAATGTAATAATTTTTTATCTTGCATCATGAAGTTGTTTGTGTAATTTTGTTAATAAATAAGTCGCTTTTTTCAAAAAAATAATGAAGTTATTAATCGTAGAATCTCCAGCTAAAGCTAAAACTATAGAAAAATATTTGGGTAAAGACTACAAGGTATTATCATCTTATGGCCATATAAGAGGTATACCATCAGAGCAAGGGGCTATTGACCCAGAGCAAAATTTTGCAGTTCGTTATGAAATTACAGCTAAATCACCTAAGTATGTAGACAGTATAATACAAGCTGCTAAAAAAGCTGATGAAATATACTTAGCTACAGATCAGGACAGAGAGGGTGAAGCTATTTCATGGCATATAACTGAAGTGCTAAGACAAAAAGGTCAAATTTCTAATTCAACAAAAATGTACAGAGTAACATTTAATGAAATTACACCAAGAGCTATAAAAGAAGCATTAACCAAACCCAGAACCATTAACATGGATTTAGTTCATGCTCAACAAGCTAGGCAGGCTTTAGATTATCTTGTTGGATTCACTCTATCTCCTATATTATGGAGGAAATTACCTGGAAGTAAATCAGCTGGCAGGGTACAATCAGTAGCCTTGCGTATGATATGCGAACGCGAGTTAGATATAAAAATTTTCAAGAGTCAAGAATACTGGAGTGTAGAAGCTCAATTTATAACTAATGAAAAAGAGAGTAGAAAATTTAATGCAGAATTAGTAACTTTTAAAGGAAAAAAGTTAGAGAAGCTTGATATTTCAAATGCTTCAGAAGCAGAGGATATAGTAACTGAACTAGAACATTGTAATTACAATGTTGATAAAGTAATAAAAAAACAAACTAAACGCAAACCAAGTCCACCTTTTACTACTTCTACATTATTACAAGATGCTTCACGTAAATTAGGCTTTTCAGCACGTAAAACAGCCCAGGTAGCACAAAAATTATATGAAGGAATAGATATTGCAGGTCAGTCCATTGGTCTAATAACTTATATGCGTACTGATAGTGTTCATATTAATGATGAAGCTGCCCAATCAGCTAATCAATTAATAAAAAAGCTTTTTGGCCCTGCTTATGCTCCTAATGAAGTCAGGAAATATAAAAACAAAGCTAAAAATGCACAAGAAGCTCATGAAGCGATACGACCAACCGATATCAATAATACACCAGAACAAATTAAAAATTACTTGGAAGCTGATCACTTCAAATTATATGAGCTAATTTGGAAAAGATTAGTCGCTAGCCAAATGACCGATATGGTATTGGATAACACCACTATCGAAATCCTTGCTCAAGATGACGCCGATTCTAAATTGAATATTAACAAGGATAAGCAATTAACTATTTTCAAAGCTGTTGGATCTATCATAGCTTTTCCAGGCTTTAGCAAAGTTTATAGCGAGAGCAGCAATTCATCAATTACTAATACAAATGGAGTAAATGGAGAAAAATCAGAAGATAATAACGAGATTAAAGAAACTAAACAAATTTTACCTGAGTTAAATGATAATCAAGATTTAAATCTAGAAGCATTGAATAAAATTCAGCATTTTACTCAGCCACCACCTCGTTATAATGAAGCAAGTTTGATAAAAAAAATGGAAGAATTAGGTATAGGCAGACCTTCAACTTACCCCAATATCATTTCTATATTACAAGATAGACAATATGTGTCTCTAGATAATAAGCGCTTCATTTCTGAAGAACGTGGATATTTGGTTAATGCATTTTTATTAAGCTTTTTCGATGAGTATATTGAATATACATTTACAGCTAAATTGGAAGATGAGCTAGATAGCGTATCTAAAGGTGAAATAGATTATCATAAAATACTATTTAATTTTTGGTATCCTTTTAAGGATAGGGCAGATAAGGTAATAGAATTTAAAACCACTACGATTTTAGAAACTATAGAAAATAGATTGTTTGATTATATATTTGATGATTATGCTAAATCAGAAAACAAAATAAAATGCTTACAATGTAATACAGGGGAGTTACATCTAAAAAATAGTAAGTATGGCTCGTTTATAGGATGCTCAGATTACCCTAAATGCAATTTTTCACGACCATTATTACAACAAATAAGAGAAAAAACAGCCGACAGTATTCAAAACCCAAATAGTCTTAATAGTTTGAATAACAACGGTGAGCTAAAAGATATTAGCAATAATTTATCTATAGATAATAATTACCCTAAAGAATTAGGAATGGATTTAGATACTGGCGCTAAAATCTCTCTGAATAAAGGTCCGTATGGATTTTATGTAATGTCTCAAATTCAGGAAAATAACCAAGATTTAGCAATTAGCAATGAAGATAAAAGTGAAAAAAAATCTAAATCAGCTAAGTCTAAATCAGCTAATAAAAATAATAGAAAATTAGTAGGAATACCTAAAAATGTAAGTATAGAGCAAGTTGATTTAGAGTATGCTAAAAAACTGCTAAGCTTACCTTGGATCTTAGATAAAAATCCTAGCAATAACAAAGAAATTAAGCTTAATATTGGCAGATTTGGCCCTTATATAGAACATGATGGTCAATTTTACTCAATAAAGCAAAAGAACTTTTTTGATATAACTACGACTGAAGCTTTATCTTTAATTGAATCAAAAAAAGATGTAAAAACTAAAGTTAGTGCCAAAACTAAGGCAACTAGCAAACGTAAAGAAACAAAAAAATAAACGATAATTCAAAAAGTATCGAATTTAACTTTTTTCATTTGTTATTGCCGGAGTATATAATCTAAACATAGTTAAATCCTAAAATAATTAAACAGAAAATGAAAATACTTCTATGATAAAGCGCACTTCTAAAAGTTTACGGAGAGCCTATATTGATGGTAATACAAACGGAGAACGAAATTTGATAACGCAAATGTTGAAGTATAAAAGGAATACAATCCTTCCTCTGATATTTTTATGTCTTCAATAACTTCGGTATAAGTTATATAAGCTTGCAATAATTCCTAAAGTAGAACATATAATGAAAAATAAAGGAGATAAGTTGAAAAAATCATCTAAATAGTATCCCACTGTTATGCCTATTAATAATCCAGAAAAAAATTCTGTAATAACTCCTGAGATACTAATTTTTTTATTATTTTCTTCTTTAACTAAATTTATTTTATTATTATATTTGTTTTCTAAGTCTTTAATTTTTTTAGAAATATCAATAATTTTGATCTCAGTTTGATTTTTTTTCACTTTTTTTATTAAGATATTACTTAGACTAACTAGCTTGAACTTGTTGGAACACAAGCATTTCTAAAGTTATCATATATACCTCCTATACAATCAGCTAATGGTGAATTAGGAGTACCTTGAGTACCATTATTACAATTTGGCAAATACTGATTAAGATCGCTAATATATTGACTTAAAGACGGCATATTATTTATTTGGCTAGGAGAAATATTTGTAGAATTAGCGTTAGCTTGAGAGACTAATTGCTGCCACTGTAATTGGGCTTGTTGATATAAGCTTTGTAAACTTTGCTGTACAGTATTAGAAATTGAGCCATAACCGCTACACTGATTAGGTTGAACTAAATCATTATTTGAATAACTCTTTACTTTTTCATATCCACTTATGCATGTTCCTGCTAGGTTATTTTGTCCAAATTGAGCAGAATTTCCCCATGTTGCATACCCATTCCATGATGCCCCTACAGTTACGGGATTACAAGTATTAGGTAGATACGTGCATACTGCTGTATTAGTTTGGATAGTTGAGCTTTGACTATTTGCTTTCCCACCTTTCATACCTGAAATAAAATCCCAGTTATTAGTACTATAAAAGCATATTTGATCAGGAAGAGATTGGCTACTGCTAATGCCCCAATATGTACCTGGGCATACAGCTTGTGCTACATTCATGTTTGCGTTAACATTTTGACATAAAATACAGTTACACTTAGGTGTTGTATCAGTACAAGCTTGCCCTTGACCGTTAGTATATGCACTACAATAACAGTACTCTCTATCGCGTTTATTTGCTTGAGCAGGTATAAAATAAGGTGTTCCAGCATTTATTGAAGCCTGCACATAACTTCCGCAGTTAGCATTTGTACCGTCAGTAACATTACTTACATTAATATTTAATGGTGTTGCTGGGTTATTAGAGCTCATTGATGGTATTATAGAAGCTATATTTATATTTATTGGTTGATTTAAAATAGTTAAATTAGCAGAATCATAACCATAAATCCATTGAGTACTAGTAATTTGCCCTGATTGACTAATTGTTAAAGGTATTTGAAACAAAAATTGCTCACGTATCCCTGCAGGATCAGTAGTAATAGCTGAAGGTTGAGCTGATTTTATTAATAACCCTAAAATAATAGGATTTATTCCAGAATTAAGGTTTATTTTACCCGCTGTAAACCTACCACTAACGCTTCCTGTAGGTGGTACTGAAACCATTACACCGTTAACTTGTTGCTGCTTATAAAGGGCATAATTAGCTCCTATATATACTGAACTTCCATCAACATCAGTACCTATATTGGATACATCAGTATTAAGTAATATAGGTATTACAGCTTGATAAGGTCTATATTCTGGCAATTGCTCACCACTTTGCTGATCTACGCATTGGTATGATTGAGGATTATAAATTGCATAATTACTATTACTAGTATTTAATATTGGAGAAGCGCAAACAACAGAATATTCAGCAATGATAGAATAATTAGAGCTTTGTTGTATAGAAGGTCTACTAGCGCAACCTATGAGATTTATTGCATTTTGCGCAGGATTAATGTATTGCCCACTATAAGCACATATAGAGCTAGAATCACTAGGGTTTATTACAGCGTAATATGGCGTATTAGTTAAATCATTACTAAAATATTGGTATGCTGTATACGACTGAGTGGGATTTTGAATAAGATCTTGAAATTGCAAAGTTAATATCATATCTCCTGGAAAACGGGTAATTTGTATAGATGGACTCTCAAACTTACTTCCGGGATAAAAATTAGTCCCACTTGAAAGATCAACTAAATGAGCCCCAAAGCCAGTAACCATAATCTCATTAAATATAGGTGGAGCCGGCAATTGGGGCTCAGGAACACACCACGAGGTGTCATAATATTCACCCCGCGCTTGCATACTAGTGCATATTATCGCTACTTCATTAGGATAATTAGCCTTTTTAAAATCTATAAACTTTTGGCTAATTTTAGAAGCATTAGCTTTACTTACTCTAAATAGAGCAGTATCAATTGTTCCTGCAAAAAAATAACTATCTATTTCTTGGTAACTTAATTCATTGTGATTATCGGTGTCAAATATATTACTTCTATCTATTATTATGCTTTGTCCATCAGGATAAGTATACAAACAACCGTCATGAGCAAAAGAGCTGGCTAAATTACATACAGACATACTTACTTGGTATTGTACTGTAAATGGATCAGATGTTGTCGCCTCTATTTTAGAGCGTTCTACAACATTTGGCCACCATGAATCAAATATGTTACCCTTGCAATTCATCCCATTTGCTGCCCCCCATTCTGTACAAGAATAGTCATACCTTTCTTCTTCAGTATAATGGCAAATACCTAAGAAGCATGTTTTAGCTTGAGAAGATGATATCGAATAAGAAAATATAATTAAAATTAGTATTAAACCAATGCTGAATTTAATAAATAAACTCTTATTTATTTTACAATAAGGTGTAATTTTTTTTGACTTATCAAAAAGACATAAAAAATAATTACCTAAATACTTTTTAACTATACTATTCATTAACTGATTATACCTAATATTTCTGGTGCATTAGTTAGATTAAATCTAGCAAAAATAGAATTATCTCCCTGTTTTAATAAAAATATTCTACTACTTTGGTTATGACTTTTTAATTTTAATAACTCTAAATCTGTTAAATCTAAAGCTTTTTTTATTGATCTTTCAGCAAATTTATCATTAAATATCATTTTAGTTGCAAATTCAGGCAAAACTTCTTGTAAAATATCCACATTTTGACTTATTGTTTTGCTTGAATATCCTAGTATTGTTATTGAATTTTTAGCAGTTAATTGGCTAAGCCAATTTTTAAAACGCTTTCTAAGTACTGGAATAGTAAATATAAAATCTGCTTTCTTTATTGTAATGATAGTAGGTTCCCCGTTTAAATACTTAGGCAATCTCATCAAAGCTAAACCAGCTAACAATAATACTTCAGGATTTTTCTTACTACATTCAGATGTATCTATACTAATTTTTTTATTTTCTAATACAGTTTCATACTCATCTTTACTAAAAAGATTAGTGTATACTTTAGAATTGAGAAATTCTATTAAAAGCGTAATTGCTGTATGACTATTTTGATGTTTAAACTTAGTTAAATTTTCTATAAGTTCTATTCTTTGCTGATAGTTATTAGATTTTACTAATAATTCAACAGATTCTCTGATAACTTCAGTATCTTCTATCACCCCAGTGTTTAATACACTTGTTATTAAGGTTTCTAAAAGTAAGTTGATATCATTATTAAAGTGATCTAAATTAAATATATCAATCTGAATAGGTGATGGCGAATCAACATTAATTGATGCAAGCCTTCCATTTAACAATAAAAAAAATTCATTTTTCTCTCCTTCAGAATTTAAATCTATAATTCTAGGTGAAAATTTGCTAGCTTGCGCTGTTAAGAATCTTATTATACTGCTTTTTCCGCTACCTTGAGGCCCTATAACTAATGTATTACCATTATTATGATTATGAAAATTAAAATAATAAGGTAAACCCTCAGTTGTTTGTATAATGCTAACAGGCACTCCCCATTTACTACCGTTATAACCACCTATATTTTTATGATGAATTGAACTAAAATTAGCAGCAAAAATTGTTGCATTATAACTCTCTCTATTTAAGTATTGGATATTCCCAGGTAATTGAGCAAAAAATGTCCTGGCCATATTGAAATCTTCTCTTACCGTTACTATACCATTTTCTTTTAAAATACCTATTATTAAGTATAGCTTTTTATTAAAAAGTTCTAAATCTTCATTAAAAATAGTGAATATTATTTGCTGTTTACAATAGTCATTAACATTGCCTTTGTTAGCAGCTAACAGATCATTGACTTTTGATCCATCTAACAATTCCTTTGCTTTTGCTATTTCATACGTTGCTTTATGTTGCTCAAGCCCTTTTAAAGCTAAATAGCTAGGAACTAATACTATAGTTTCAGTTAAAATAAAACTTAATCCCGCCTGCAATAAAGCATCAGTTAATTGTACATCCAAGTTATAAGGGTATTTTATTGTAAATACTGCAGCATGAATAGAAGAATTTTGATTTTTGACTATTTCTAATTGATTAAAATGATAAATTATATCTGCATTAGATAGTTGTTCAGAAGAATCACATGGCTCTAAAACAACGTATTTTTGTTCTAAATGTAATAATTGATAATAGAAAGACAAAGGTTCAGAAATTGTAATTCCTTCTTTTTCTATTATGGTTAATATTTTACTCTGATAAACTGATAAATCAGCCAAAATAGAGTTGGTAACGTTATTCAACTTTACTAAACAATCATCAAGTACTTTAAAATTATGCTTTTTAAACAATGGATAAATTATAGCATTTAACGATTTTTTAAGTTTTAACTGACCTTTTAATCCACGATGTATTATTGTTATATAAAGCGTATTGGTTAATTGCTTATCTAAAGAATTAAGCTTAATCCACTTTTCCTCTATTAAATTACCTATCTCGCATTCATAGTTATAGCTAATAGCAATGTCAGAACGTCTTCGTATTACCTGTATATATACAGAAAAATCTTGGCTATTAATATTTTCATGTATGGATTTACGTATAGCATCTCTTATGGAGTATTGTTTTATTATATTTTCTATAGAAACAAATCCTTTTACTTCTAGAATTTGTATTAATTCACCATTTTTAGATATAAGAGTTTGATTATCATAATGACAAGCTATAGGAATCAGATCTGCCACTTCATGGTTTACATGCGATGATTTGTGCACCTGAATCATATATCTAATTTATTATTCTAATATTAATGATAAACTTTTTGAAACTTTCCTCTTAAAAATGAAGAGTTGGTAGGCACAAGTAGCGAAATAAATTATAACTAGCTCAAGAGCAACGCACCAAATCTCTATTTATCAGCGGTATATTTTTTCTCTAACTAAGCTTAATTACTTAAACAGTTTTTTATATTATATACTATACTTCATTATTTTTATAAAAAATAATGAAGTATAGGGTTTTTAATAAGCAATTTAATAGTTAGCTATTTTACTTATTTATAAGTTAAAAGTTATATTTTAGTATAGTAAAATATATATTAAATATATAAAATAAATGTTTTTTAAGTTAATTAGTTGATTATGGTGCGTTAAATACCATATTATTAGTACTAAACTTATTAAATTAAGAAGAAAAATCTAAGTTTGGCAAATATGGATCAACTATTATATCATCTATATGATTATCAGCTATACGAACAGAGTCTGCCGCTATTTTAACAGCTTCTAGAGCTATAGCAAAGCTATTTCCAGTATAAGCTACTATAGCAGTATCAGCAATATAAGCTGCAGAATTAGCAATTTTGCTTAAAAAATTATCATTAGTTAAAAAGTAAGACGACATACTTGAAACAGCTTGTATCATTCCATAAGCCATACTTACATAAACATTGCTACCTAAAATAATAGGCAAAGCAGCTGAAGAAATCTTTAACCCTAAATCAAGATAAATATTCCCTTCTAGCTCTAATATTAAAGCAGGAGCCAATGCTAATCCTCCCACAGCTATTGGAATAAAGCTATTTGAAGCGTAACTCATAGCTCCATTTGCTAAAGTTGTTAAACCTAACTTGATGTAATTACTTATTTTACTATCTAAATATTCGTTAGTATTTAAACCAGTTATTTTATCAAAAAGGTAAGATATATCGCTAGTGCGTTGAATAAATTTTATAAAGTTATAAGAAGAGTGAAATAAAAAATCCTTATCTTTAGGTTTAAGAATACTCGGATTTTCCTTACTCATTACAACTTCATTAGAAGCACCTGTAACTAGATCAGCTTCTTCTTTACTAGCAAATGGTGGTTCTTTTGTACCTTCAGCAAAACTTGTTTTTGGCGTATCAAGATATGAACCAGCATTAAAAAAGTCTGAAACATTACTTATAGCTGGATCAACTTCTCCTTTACTAGCAAATGGTGGTTCTTTTGTACCCTCAGCAAAACTTGTTTTTGGGGTATCAAGGTATGAACCAAGATTAAAAATATCTGAAACAGTGCTTGTTTGACTTATTTTATTTACTTCAGTATTTTCAACTTTTGATACTTGAAGTTTATTAACATCAGTTTTAGTTTGCAATTTTAAATTTTTGTTATAACCATCATATTCTAATGATTGAATGATATTAAGGTAATGAGTTAATAACTTATTATATTGAAACATTTTTGATTGCCATTATTTAGAATTTAACTTTACTTTTGGTTGTGTATATCAACGTAAGATTATACCTTTAGTAGAGTAACATCGTATTGTAAATTTGCAAGTGATTTATCAAAGTTAAATTATTAATAACTTTTTGCTGCGAATCAGATAATATCAGATAATAACTAATAAAATGTTTTCACTCTCTTATTATTTAGGTATTTAAAATAAATCATTTTTAAGTTAAAATGGGTCACCAATTAATATAAAATTAATAATACTTTATTCACCAATGTCCTTAAAAAAATTACTAGCAAAATTTTTATCCACCTTATCTATACTTTTCTATGGTTATGATACCTCAGTTCCAGCTTTAGCTTTAGAAGTAGATAACACTAACATAGTAATTATGGAAATAAAGTATGGCACGGTAGTAATCGAACTTTATCCTGATAAAGCACCGATGCATGTAAAGAGAATTAAAGACTTAGTTGGGGAAAAATTTTATGATGGGTTAAAATTTCACCGAGTTATAGAAGGATTTATGGTGCAAACTGGCGATCCTAAAGGTAATGGTACAGGTAAAAGTAACAAGCCAGACTTAAAAGCAGAATTTAATGATATTAACCATGTACGAGGTGTTGTTTCTATGGCTCGCAGCGCAGATATTAATAGCGCTAATAGCCAATTCTTTATTATGCTAGGAGATGCTAAATATCTAGATGGTAGCTATACCGCTTTTGGTCGAGTTATATCTGGAATGGAAGCTATAGATAAAATAAAAAAAGGAGAAGAGATAAATAACGGAACGGTTATAAATCCTGATAACATAATTACCATGTATATTTCTGGTAAAAATGTATCTAATATTAAATTCGATGTTGGAAAGAATGACGGTTATGACAACGAAGGAATAAAAGCTGCTCAACCTAATCCAATACCCTAGCTAGGTAAATATAGCTTAATTTATCAGTTTTAGTATATGCAGATCTTTTACAGCTAGATTATATTTAATTAATTAGCTATATAATAAGTTTAGTTAAGTTTTTGTTGTTTCAAAGGTATTTTAACCTTTACTTTTTCTTTTATGTTATGTTGTGTTATATCATTATCTGCTTGAAGCATCGTGATTTGTTTTTTCTTTAGATCATATATAATTTTTTCCCCTGTTGCTTCTTTTTCACCTTGTTTCAGTTGAATTTTTCCTATAAGAGTGACTAAATTTTTTTTCACATCATATGAAGCTTCATTGCATTTGATATTTAAATTATCACTACTATTAGCAGCTATATTTTTAATATATACATTTCCTTTAGCTATAATATTATTTATATTGCTAAATTGCATGAAACTATCCTTATTATCGGATAATTCGTATTCAATACTCAACTCATCGCTATTCAAATTAAAATTTTCATTATTTACTTGCACATTTTCTATAAAAATTGCTTTACCATTTTTATATTCTACTATTAATTTTGCTGAAGTAATCACTATATCCTGCTCTGAGGTATTTTTTTGTTGTTTTTTATTAGCAAAACTAATAGGTTGATTGCCGATAGCTAGGCTATTTTTATCGTAAAAAAAAGAAAAAATTATGTTGCTAACAATAAGCCAAAATAACGCTATATTATTTATTCTAAGATAAAATTGTCTTAGGTTAATTACTTTCATGATGTAGTAACTTGAGTTATTTATAATAGATTGTTAATTTCTAAACTGATTCATCAGCAATATATATTTGATTAGAAGATATTTATTTTTCTAGCTTTTTAAAAAATAACTAAAAGAAAACGCTCAATGTTTAATAGCCATAATACAATATTTAAATACCTTTTTAAGTGCCAATTTCTCCCTCTAATTGTTATTATTAGCGCTGTTACTTTAGTCATGCTAATGATCCAGTTAACTAGAATTATAGATATTATAATAGGTAGTGATTTAGCACTAAATCATTTACTACAGCTTTCATATCACTTATTACCGTATATACTTTATATAGTATTTCCTATAGGCGTTTTAATATCTTCTATATATATACTGAGAAAATTATCCACTGAAAAGATAGTTTTAGTCATGCAAAGTATTGGAATGAGCAATTTGCAAATGGCATCTCCGATTATGTATTTTACATTTATTTGCCTGATTTTTCATTATCTTATTTCATTGTATATTTTACCAATTAGTTTTAGAAATTTTCAAACTCTGCAATTAGAACTACGCAATAACTATGCATTAACAGTTATTGGCGAAAATACTTTTACCACTAAAATTAATAATGTAGTCATTTATGTTGATAAAAAAATTAATAAAAATAGCTTTGCTCATGTTTTTATATACGATACTCGACAAAAAGACAAATTAACATTAATTAGTGCGGAATCGGTAGATTTAGTCCAAGATACCAAAAACAACGCTATTAATTTGATTTTAAATAACGGTTTTTACCAGGAAAATGACCTTATTACAGGGCGTTATTTCACTATACTTTTTTCACAATATAAAACAACTCTTAAAATAGATAAGGAACCTAATTTGACTAACAGCCTAACTATTAACGAGCGTTTCATTAATCAACTAATTGCTCCTAAAGATGTGCTAGATAAGCAAAAGCATGATAGGATAGTTGTTTATGGCCATCAGCGTTTATTATGGCCGCTATATTCATTTCTTATTGTTATTGTTAACTTAGCAACTCTTTTATCACATGGCAGTAGAGTTACTAATAAGCATTCTATATTAATTGCTTTTGGTTTAAATTTTTTACTTCTAATTAACAGTGTAATATTACAAAATCTTGCTTTAAAGTATCATTATTTAATTATAGCAATGTATGCCAATGTCTTATTACCTTCCATACTTGCTTACATAAAATTAAGGAATTAAAGTGAAAAAGTTTTATTAAATAAAAATTCAAGCCAATTATTCTTTATATGCACTTTAATATAGTAGCAAATGCTAAGCGATGTTTATACAAAGATGATTTGCTGCAATTAGCTAAAGCTAGTAATATAATAGCATTAGATGGTGCAGCAAATACATTAATAAAGTATAATATTATTCCTACAATTGTTTTAGGTGATTTTGACTCAATCAGTAATTCTACTATTGAAAAGTTAAAAAAATTTAAAGTTGCTTCAATGATTATTAGTGAGCAATACAATTCCGATTTAGGAAAAGCTATAAATTATGCGCTAAGCCATAATGCCGTCAGCATAAATATATACAATGCCATAGGAGGAAACAGGCTTGATCATACTATATTAAACATAAGATTATTAAAAAGATTTTATAATCCTAATATAGATATCGTATTGTTTGATAAACTACAAAAGTTGATATTCTTAAAGAATATTACTTTTGGTGTTACTGGAAGAAAAAATAATAATGTCTCTTTAATGGCATTTAATCATGCTATAGTGAGTTCTCAAGGGCTAAAATATGATATGTCCAGATACAATCTTAAATTAGCTTACCAAGAAAGTACTTCTAATTCTTTATCAAAAGGTACCGCTAAGATTAGTATAACGGGAAATTGTTTAGTAGTGTTAGCTCGCAATTGTTCGATAATAAAGTAAAATAATATTATAGGTTAAAAAAACTATGTCATTAGTCTCTTCACTACCTGCTGTAAAAGGAAAATATAGAGAAAATGCTAAAATAGGTAAGATGTCATGGTTTAATACCATTGGCGAAGCTGAAGTTCTTTTTATTCCTGAGGATTCTGAAGATTTATGCTTTTTCTTAAAGAATAAACCTAAAGATATTCCTATTTTTGTTTTTGGGGTAGGCTCTAATACTTTGATCAGAGATGGGGGCATTGATGGAGTAGTAATTAGATTAGGTAAAGGCTTTAACAAATTAAGCTTATCTGAAGTAGAATTCAACATAATTACAGGTGCTGCAGTTTTGGATGTTAATGTCGCTACGTTTTGTCTAGAAAATGGTATAACAGGTTTGGAGTTCTTATCAGGAATACCTGGCACAATTGGTGGAGCTTTAGCTATGAATGCTGGAGCTTATGGTAATGATATCTCAAAAGTTTTGGTTAGTGCTAAAGCAGTTAATTTAAATGGAGAATTAAGAACATTTAATGTTGATGAAATTGGATATAGCTATAGAAAAAAGGGTTTAGGGAAAGAATGGATATTTTACGAAGCTGAATTACAAGGTCAGAAAGGAGACGCTGGATTAATAGAGGAAAGGATTAATATTATTCAAGCTAAAAGGAATGAAACTCAACCTATAAAGTCCCGTACGGCTGGATCAACATTCAAAAACCCTGACGGATTTAAAGCATGGGAACTGATAGATAAAGCTGGCTGCAGAGGAATGAAAGTAGGTGGAGCTCAAGTATCTACTTTACATTGTAATTTCTTGTTAAATAGCGATAATGCTACTGCCAAAGATATCGAAACTCTTATAAACACAGTAAAAGAACGAGTGTTCAAGAAATTTTCTATAATGCTAGAAGAGGAAATATTAATAGTTGGAAAATCATATTAATTATAGTAACTACAGTTGTTACAATTAATATATCATTGTTAGCAATAAAAAAGCTAAAAACATATAGTGTAGTAGTATAAAATGAATGATATTAGCTTAAACTTAAAAAGTAATAATAATTTTGAGAGAAAACTCCTTATATCTTTGTTAATAACGCTAACATTATTTTTCATGCAAATTATAGGGGGTATAATAGCTCATTCTCTAGCATTATTATCAGACGCTGCGCATATGCTAAGCGATTTATTAGCTTTGTTTTTATCATGGTTTTCCCAGATTTATAGCAGAAAACCCGCAGATATAAAGCGATCTTACGGTTATCATAGAATCAAAATTATCATAGCATTTGTAAACAGCATAACTTTATTTATAGTTTCAGGATTCATAGTCTTAGAAGCTTTAAAACGACTAAATAATAGCTCAGCTGTAGAACCTATTAACTGCGAGATAATGTTTTCTATGTCTATCATAGCAGCTATTAGCAGTATAATTATATTTAAAATTCTTCATTCTAATAATGATAAAAGTTTAAATGCTCGCGCTGTAATGGCACATATTACTAGCGATATCATGGGTTTCGTAGCAACTGCTATAGGTGCATTAGTAATAAAATTTACAGGATGGATATTTGTCGATTTTATTTTATCTATTGCTATAGCTTGTTTAATATTGAGTACTTCAATAAAACTCACTAAAGAATCATTTCACATATTGTTAGAGGGAACCCCCGCGAACGTTAATTACCTTGAAATAGAAAAGCAATTAATGAAAATTCAAGGTGTAGAAGGTATTCATCATTTGCATGCTTGGTCGTTAAGTGAAGATTATACTTTGATAACTTTGCATTTAGTTATCAGTGATAAAACTCAGAGTCATGTCATGATTAATTTAGTGAAAAACTATCTTAGACATAATTTAGGCTTTAGTCATGTAACTATAGAATTAGAGTTAAATGATGATGATTGCAGTGATAAATGCCTAGATTTACAATAAATCTTAAACCTTGTTATTATAAGCATGTTGTAGAAGAGTAGTAAAATACTATGAGCTCAATACTGAATTTTCAAGTTATATAGTAATATTACTACCCTTCTCACTTTCTTAATCTAAAAACTTTCAGATATACTTATTACATGATCACATGATAAACAATTTTCAATATCATTCTCGTAACAAATATCAGCGTAATTAAACCCTTTATCCTCACATATAATACTCTTATCTAATGATATTTCATTGTATTCAGATACTTTTTCTGCAACTTCATATGCTAACTCCTTAGAAGCAGATAGTTCTTTTTCAACTAACAATTTCATTTCAGGGTTTTCTAATTTAGAAAAATCTGCACCAACTTCAGATAATACCTTATTGATACTTTCAGCAATACTTTGAGTAACATTGCTCACAAATTTTCCAATACTAATATCATATAATGGCTTGATACTTTTAATACCAAATTCATTAATAACATTTTTAATATCTTTAATATCAAACACACTTAATTTAGAAAAATCTCCACCAGCTTCAGATAATGGTTTGATTATATCGCTACCGAATTTAGTAATAAAATCTTTAAGAAAATCAGCACTTAATTCAGAAAAATTTACACCAGCCTCAGATAATGGCTTGATACTTTTAATACCAAATTCATTAATAACATTTTTAATATCCTTAATATCGAACACATTTATTTTAGAAAAATTTACACCAGCCTCAGATAATAGCTTGATACTTTCAATACCAAATTCATTAATAACATTTTTAATATCCTTAGTATTGAACACAATTAATTTAGAAAAATTTACACCAGCCTCAGATAATAGCTTGATACTTTCAATTCCTAACTTACAAATGATAAAAGAAATATCGCTCCATACTCCAGAAAAATCCGCACCAGCCTCAGATAATAGCTTGATACTTTCAATTCCTAACTCACGAATGATAAAAGAAATTTCAATCTTGAATAATTTAGAAAAATCAGCACCAGCCTCAGATAAATCTTTGATACTTTTAATACCATACTGAGTAATAATAT